>CAZXYJ010000119.1:0-3904 GCA_964644925.1 uncultured Halobacteria archaeon
TATTTTGGCACTCTATTGGCTATTTTAGCCCATGTTAACCAAAAAATCTTGTGTTAATCTCGTGGAATCTTGTGGTTTTTTACCTTTGCTATACAAATACATGAATACTATGCCTCCAGACCATCCAGAATCACAGCAAAATTCTTATCCGCTCTTTTTTGCTTAAATCTTACGAGTTTTACAATCTCTTTCTTAGCCACCTCTCCCTGGACGAGCTCAGTCGCATCCAGAAGCCTTTTTCCAACTTCCGACCGCACAATCACCGTAGAATACCCATCTGCACTTCCAACCGAGCCGATAGAGATGTCTGCAAGTCGGGACACGAAATCGTCGCAGAAAGGACATCCTTCGCTCACCACATCCTCAAACGCTCGCACGTCACACGAATAATCCTCGCCATCTACCGTAACAATATATTTCCCTTTGGTTATCTGCGTCTTATCCGCTTTATCAAGGTCAACACCGAACTCCCGTTTCGTCCGTTCCTTTAAGCCTTCGTAATCGAAACTTTCAAAACAGAACAGACCCAACAGGGTAATCTCTGTCCCAGGGAATTCGCGTTCCAAATCCCGCTGTTGCTGTATCTTCCGCACCGCACGGACTTCACAGGGCGTCCCGACAACGGCTATTCTCCGCTTGCCTGCCTTTAACGCATCTTCTAGTTTCGACATCATCGGCACGCGCAAATATTTCGTGCCTCGCGCGTTTCTTATCCCTGCCACGTCCTCAACTACAACTGCCTCGGCTTTATAGCTATCGCCCTCTTTTCGCTGCACGACCAGCGCAGCGTCAAACAGGTTATTTTTTATGCCAGAAATAAGCAACGCGGAGACTATTCCACCATCCTGACCGTCAAAAGAGCTCTTTCCCGCGATTAAATCGGTATAAACGCCCAGTTCCGCATCTCGCTCACCTTCTAAGAATTTATCCTCGATTGCCCTCGTATCTTCTGCCGTCGTTGGGTATATGTTCTTTTCCCTCTTTATTGCTTCCGTAGGGCATACAAGCGCACACGAACCGCAACCTATGCAATCATCTGAGAGTTCCTTATACGGCGCACCAACTTCTCGCTCCACACCGCGATTTATAACGTTTATGGCGGAGACACCCACTAACTCCTCACAAACACGTGTACACAATCCGCAAAGAATACATCGCTCGTCTTCCAGTTTGAATCGCGGCTTTACAACGCCATATTCATGCGCCAGACGCTGTATTTTGCCCTCTTCCGGGCATCTCGCCAGCAGCAGTTCCAGGAGCATCTTCCTTATCGCAATAATCCCCGGGGATTTGGTGCTTACTACCAGTCCATCTTCAACAGGATAATTACAGGCAGTGACAATCTTTTTCCTGCCTCGTTTCTCTATTTCCACTGAACATAACCTGCAGGCGCCAAAAGGTTCTAACGCAGGATGATAACATAGCGTAGGTATATCAATGCCGATGCCTTTCGCAGCTTCCAGGATGGTTTTTCCTTTCTCTGCTTCTACCTCTACCGCTTTACCGTCAATTTCTAATTTTAACACCCTCAATCACTTCCCCCTCCCTTTTTCTTTCCTTTTCTTATCGCCCTCTCCGCTTCGGGTAACGACAGAGGAACAGGCCTGCCTGATATTTTCTTTACTGCCCCGACTTTAGGCGGGCAAACGTCATAGCAAATCCCGCACTTTACGCATTTCGATTGCTCAATCACGTGTATTACTCTTTTCTCTCCCTCTATTGCACCCTCAGGACAATTCTTCAGACACTTCAAACAAGCTATGCACTTCTCTGGTTCGATATAATACGAAATCAAGTTCTTACAAACCAGCGACGGGCATCTTTTCTCCTTGATATGTGCTTCATATTCATCTCTAAAGTACCGGATGGTGCTCAGAGTCGGATTAGCGGCTGTCGTTCCCAATGCGCACAGTGATGCCTTTTTCATCACCACCGCAATTTCTTCGAGCAGTTCAATATCTCCTTCTTTTCCTCTTCCTGCAACTATATCCTCCAATATCTCACGCATACGTTTTAAGCCCTCTCTGCATGGCACGCACTTGCCACATGATTCATCGCAGAGGAAATCCACGAAGTAGCGTGCTAAATCCACGATACACGTATCTTCGTCTATAACAATCATACCTCCAGAGCCCATCATCGAACCTAACTTCGTGAGTTCATCGAAATCCACCGGCGAATCAAGATACTGCTCTGGAATTATCCCGCCTGAGGGTCCGCCTGTTTGCACTCCTTTGAATCTCTTACCGCCCCGAATCCCCCCTCCTATTTTATATATTATGTCGCGCAGCGTCGTTCCCATTGGCACTTCCACTAAACCCGTATTGTTCACGGTACCCACGAGCGAGAAAATCTTCGTTCCCTTACTCCCTTCCGTTCCAATTGAGCCGAACCAATCAGCACCTTTTTCGATTATCAGCGGCACATTTGCCAATGTCTCCACGTTATTTAAATTGCTTGGTTTATCCCAGATGCCCGCTTCTGAAGTATGAACGTATTTAGGTCTTGGCTCGCCTACTTTCCCTTCTATCGCATTCATCAAAGCACTGGACTCACCGGAAATAAACGCTCCTGCACCTCTATGCACTATCACATCGAATCCGAATCCCGAACCCAGTATGTCCTCTCCAAGTAAGCCGTATTCCTTCGCTTGTTCGAGTGCAATCGCAAGATTACTCACCGCCAGTGGATACTCCTGGCGTACGTAAACGAATCCCTGGGTAGCACCGATGGCATAAGCAGCGATAGTTAAACCCTCAAGAACCCTGTGTGGATTTCCTTCCATTATTGACCTGTCCATATAGGCCCCCGGGTCGCCTTCATCACAATTGACTATCACATATTTGGGTTCGCCGGAAGCATTCCGGGTGGTCTCCCATTTCCGTCCAGCGGGAAAACCACCGCCGCCCCTACCTCGCAAATTTGCACGCTTCACTTCTTCCAGCACTTCCTCTGGCGTCATCTCACGCAATACTTTAGCTAACGCTCGATATCCACCCAGTGCGATGTAATCTTCTATATTTGTCGGGTCAACCCACAGGTTACCGCTAAAAACAAGCCGGGTTTGATATTTGTAAAAAGGAATATCCTGCTCATGAACCATTCGCTCGCCCGTGTTGGGATCAGCGTAAAGCAACCGCTCAATAATCTCCTTTCCTTTTATGGTCTTTGAGATAATCTCTGGCACATCTTCGGGCGTTACATTGAGATAGCATATCTCCTCGGGATAAACGATAATAATAGGTCCTCGCTCACAAAAGCCATGACAACCTGTCCTCCGTACGCCTACCTCTTCCGTTAAACATTGTTTCTCCAATTCCTCCTGTATTGCCGCAGCAACCGCATCACTACCCGTGGCATGACATGCCGTTCCGGAACAGAGCGTAATGTATGGCTTATTCAAGTCTCGCGTACCTATAATCGCTCTTCTCAGCGCCTTCAAGTCCTCTTTCGAGTTTAATCGTGGCATTTCCACTCCCCCTTCATTCTACTCGTATTTCTCTAAAATTTCTTCTACCATTGCCGACGTAATCTTGCCGTGATAATTCCCATCTACTACTACCACCGGTCCCATGGCACAGCAACCAAGGCAATTCACCCTCCTCAAACTAAATCGCATGTCTGACGTCGTATCCCCCTCTTTTATCTTCAAGTTCTCTTCCACCCGGTCCAAAATCTTCGGTGCACCACGCACCTGGCAGGCAGTACCCAGACATACCTGTATTATATGGCGACCAACCGGATTCAAGCTCATCGCCTTGTAAAAACTTACTATTCGATATATTTGACTCCTTGGAATCCGCATCCTCTCGCTTATTCGTGCAATGACTTCCCTGGGTATCCAATTAAACTCGCTTTGTATGTCCAACAGCAACTGAATTAAAACTCCTTCTTCTCCCTTATA
>CAZXYJ010000120.1:0-3844 GCA_964644925.1 uncultured Halobacteria archaeon
GGGGCAGCAAATGTATCATGCTATATATCAACTGTGAGGTATTTGATACGCAGTATCGGATTTTTGCTTATCTCGCACGGGCATTTAATCAGCAAATCCCGATGATCGGATGGCCGATGGATATGATGTATTCAGAGTTCAAGACCGCGGTGGATACGGAAGATAAATGCGTAATTGTGGTATTGGACGAGGTGGACAGGTTAGCAGGCAAAGGAGAGGGAGCTTTATATAATCTCTCAAGGATAAACAGCGAGCTAACCCACGCAAAAGTAAGCATGATAGGTATCTCAAATGACCTGACTTTTACGGAGCTACTGGATCAAAGGGTGCGGTCGTCGTTAGGCGAGGAGGAAATAATATTTCCGCCTTACAATGCCAACCAGTTACAGGATATTCTAAGTGAACGGGCGGAAATAGCGTTCAACGAATCGGCGTTAGACGACTCGGTGATACCGCTTTGCGCTGCTTTCGCTGCTCAGGAGCACGGTGATGCGCGGCGTGCTCTTGACCTGCTACGCGTATCAGGGGAAATTGCAGAACGCACGGGGTCCGAGCGGGTAACTGAGGAGCATGTACGGCTCGCAGGTAAAAAGATAGAAGCGAATAGAATAGTTGAAGTGGTAAAAACACTGCCGCTACAGTCAAAAATCGTGTTAAGTGGTGTGCTCCAGCTACACCGTGAAAGGAACAAAAACCGCTTCTCCAGCGGCGAAGTCTATAATATGTACCGGAAATTGTGTGGACATCTGGGCATGGAGTCGTTAACGCAGCGGCGTGTTACCGATTTGGTCTCGGAACTGGACATTTTAGGATTGGTAAATGCCGCGATAGTGAACAGGGGCAGATATGGTCGTACAAAGGAGATTTCACTGAGTGTGCCGACCGATAGTGTACAGCCTGTCCTGTTTGAAGACTATAAGCTTAAAATGATATCTAATATCAAAGTAAAAGCGCAGATGACATTGTAGGTTTATGGGGGATGAAAGATGAGCAAGGAAGAAAAAGAAGAAAAAGAAAAGGCAAAGGGAACCGCAAATATGCCGGTGTACGTTAAATTCGAGGTACCGGAGGAATTACAAAGCACCTCGTTAGAGGCATTGGATCTGGCAAGGACTACGGGTAGCGTAAAGAAGGGGACAAATGAAACCACAAAAATCATAGAAAGGGGAATGGCAAAGTTAGTGCTGATTGGTGAGGATGTTACGCCAGAGGAGATATTAATGCATCTTCCACCGTTATGTGAAGAGAAAGGTGCTCCTTACGTGTATATAAAAAGCCAGCGTGATTTAGGCGCTGCTTGTGGTATAAATAAAGGCTGTGCCTCTGCTGCCATCGTTGACCCCGGGAAAGCAAAAGAAGCAATTGAGGGGATTATAGCGGAGCTGGAGAAACTAAAGGGGTAATGATGTACTGTAATGTAATGCGACTAAACTAAATAGGGGACCATAGTTATAATGAGCGAGGAGAGGGGAACACCAGCAGAGGTAATAGAAATAGTGGGCAGGACGGGAATGCATGGCGAATCCACGCAGATAAAGTGTAAGGTACAGGAAGGGAGGAATAAAGGGCGAATTATAACGAGGAATTGCAGGGGACCTATAAAAACAGGCGACGTTATTGTGCTGCTGGAGACAGATAGAGAAGTGAGGAAATTACTGAGGAGGTAAATCGGGAATTAGAACTAAAAAGAACCACGAGATTACACGAGATTAGCACTAAAACTTTTTAGAAAAAAGTTTTATCAAAAACCAGTTTCTTTGGTCAAGCTTTCTTTATTAAAGAAAGGTTGTGTGGGAATCTGTGTAATCAGTGGTTAAGAAAACGGGGACGAGGAGATGGAGAAGAAATGTTCGTTTTGTGATTCGCCAATAGAGCCGGGTCGAGGGAAGATGTATGTAAAGCGTGATGGAACAGTTTTTTATTTCTGCAGTTCTAAGTGCGAACGCAATATGATAAGACTGGGGAGAAAAAGAAGAAAGGTGAAATGGGCGGCGGCAACTACGAAATCAAAGGCAAAGGCCAATGCTAAAGAGAGCTAAATTGTTTAGCTAACCACAAGATTACACAGATTTCCACAGAAGAAGAGATAATATTGTCCATGTCTCCGCACATTATTGATTAGTTTATCTTCTATTAACCACTTTTCTTGTGTTAATCTTGTGAAATCTCGTGGTTTTTTACATCGGCTATATATCCACAAAAATCTTCTCTTTTAGCCTTTTTATATGTTCAACCGCTTCTCCTCCTACGTCTAATGGTGCTTTACTCTCCATATCTGCTTTTATCAATGCCAGTTCATAAGGGATAATCCCCAGCAGAGGAATCCCTATCCCATCTAATTTAGTTTCTATCTTTTTCGCCATCTCGGGATCCATAACTTTGTTTATCACTGCCGCTATGTTGTGTATGCCTATATCCTCACCGAGCTTCTTTATTCGGCTTACGGTCTCCACCGACCTCATCCCGGGTTCTACCACGGTGAGCATCAAGTCAACCCCTTTTGCAGTTCCCCTGCCTAAATGCTCTATTCCCGCTTCCATATCCATTATAACCGTATTTTCTTTGAACAGGATATGCTGTAGCAATGACCGAAGGAAGGCACTCTCGGGACAAACACAGCCACTGCCACCCTTCTCTATCGTTCCCATTACCAGCAGCGTTACACCATCAGGTCCTTCTGCACCGTATTTCGTGATTATGTCATCTACTTTTGGATTCAGTTTGTAGATGCCCGTCCCGGAATAAGCACCCGTGCGTTCAAAAATCAGGTCTTTTAACGCGGATATGGGTGTAGGATTCTCTTTTATGCCCAATGTAAATTTCAAATTCATCGCAGGGTCGGCATCTACGGCAATTACGGGGTGCCCCTCTCTCGCAAGGAGACGGGCAAGCGTACCTGCAATGGTCGTTTTGCCCACACCGCCTTTTCCTGCAACTGCTATTTTTAGTTTTGTTCTTGTTCTCTCCATGTGACTTCCACCTCGTCAGGTCGGTAATTAGGGTTAACCGCGGATTTATCAATCGGCGTTGTATCGCCGGTTTTGTAGTGAAGCAGACCGAGATAAGCAATCATTGTGCCGTTATCCTTTAAATATTTATTTTCAGGAACGTAAAATTTTGCTTCTCGGTCGTGGCACATCGTTTGCAGCATTTGCTTTAATCTTCGGTTCGCACCCACGCCACCAGCTAACAGCATCTCATCTTTACCGAGATGTGCCATTGCTCGCTCGGTTACTTCAGTGAGCATAGCAAAAGCCGTCTCCTGAAAGGAATAGCAGACATCCTCAGTTTTATGATGATGTACCTTTATAGCGTCTTTAGCAGCAGTGGTGAGCCCGGAAAAAGATAAATCCATTCCCTTTATTACATACGGCATATAAACGTATTCGGTGCCTTTGGAAGCCAGCTCTTCTATCTTTGGGCCTCCGGGATGGCTCAGCCCTAAATAGCGAGCAAACTTGTCCAATGCATTCCCTATGCCTATATCCAGCGTTTCTCCCAAGATGCGATACCTGCCGGCACGGTATGCAAGAACTTGAGAGTTAGCTCCACTTACGTACAACACAACCGGGTCTTTCGTTCCGCATCGCCATCTGCCGATTTCTATATGGGCGATGCAGTGATTAACGCCAACAAGGGGTATTTTTAAAGATATAGCGAGCGCTCTCGCTGCCGTAGCTACTGTTCTGAGACAGGGACCCATACCCGGCCCCTGCGAGAATGCGATTGCATCTATGCTATCCAGCGAAAAACCTCCTTCCTCTGTCTCTGCGCCTCTAAAAACACGCGAGACGATGTTTTTTATTTCGGATGCGTGATGCTGCGCAGCTTCTCTTGGATGAAT
>CAZXYJ010000121.1:0-3844 GCA_964644925.1 uncultured Halobacteria archaeon
AGCTCTTTCAGACATTCGGGGTTCTGTGCGGTGGTCATGTCTCCGAGTGCTTCATCACGAACAAGACCTTTTAGAAACCGCCTTATTATCTTCCCACTCTCCGTCTTTGGCACGTCAGCAACATAATAAGCGACTTCCGGGGTTGCTACCGGACCTACTTGTTCCCTCACTGCTTTCACTATTTTCCTGTCCATCTGGGCTTTGGGCACTTCGACGCCACTTTTCAGCACCACGAAAAGAGCAGGCACTTCTCCTTTTATCGCATCCGGTTTCCCTACCACTGCAACTTCCACCACCTCATCCAAGTCGCTTACCGCATCCTCTATCTCAGCAGTGCCTATTCTGTGTCCTGCGACCTCCATGACATCGTCAATCCGCCCGGTAATCTTTATCAGAGGCTGACCTCCTATTTCCAGACCCGTTTTTATTCCGCCATCGCCTGCAAAATATATTCCCGTGCCGTATTCACTCCAGTACTCTTCCACATATTTCTCCGGCTTCTTGTACATCCCACGAAGCATAGAAGGTGCAAACGGGGTTTTTACCACGAGATACCCCGATTCCCCCGGTTTCACCGCATCACCCGTCTCATCCAGAACGTCACAATGCACACCCGGAAGTGCAGGACCGGCTACACCGGGGACGAACGGGCCTATCCCGGGGAGTGAAGACAGGATTATTCCACCCGTTTCTGTTTGCCAGTATGTATCTATCAATGCGCAGCGACGTTCTCCTATCTTCTCGAAGAACCATTTCCACGTATCCGGGTCAATCGGTTCACCGACGGAAGCCAAAAGTCTTAACGAGGAGAAGTCGTGTCCTTCAACCCATTTATCGCCTGCGGCTCGTAACGCCCTTATTGCTGTCGGCGCCGTATAAAATATGGTAACGCCATATTTCTCTATCAGTTCCCACCATCTTGCCGCATCCGGATAATCCGGGGCGCCCTCATACCATAATGACGTCGCGCCAACAAGTAGAGGGCCATATAAGGCATACGAATGCCCCGTTATCCAGCCTATATCCGCCGTTGACCAGAAGAGGTCCTCGGGGTGCAAGTCGAAGACAAGTTTCATTGTCAACGCCACGCCAACACTATAAGCACCGCAAGAGTGCATAACTCCCTTTGGTTTGCCTGTCGTCCCGGAAGTGTAGAGCAGAAACCCATAATCGTCAGATGTAATGATTTCCGGGTCACAGTAGGCTTCTACACCCTTCATCAGTTCATCGTAATAAAAGTCTCTGCCTTCTTTCATTTCGACCTCGCTATTCAGTCTCCTTACCACCACGCAGTTCTCTGCACCCGCCTTCTCCAGAACCTGCGCTTCATCTATTCGCTTTTTTAACTGTATCTGTTTTCCACGTCGGTAGAACCCATCAACGGTGATAAGGATTTTTGATTCTGCATCCTCCATCCTTTCCCGCACCGCGTGAGGTGCAAATGCGGTGTACACGATTGAGTGCCATGCTCCTATCCGCTGGCAGGCTAAAGCAACTATTGCTGTCTCAGGGATCATCGGCATCCAGATGGTCACGGGGCTCCCTTTCTTTACTCCGAGACCTTTTAACACGTTTGCACACTTGTTCACTTCTCTGTACAGATCCATGTACGTCAGGACTTGTTTGGGTTCATCCACAGGTTCAGGCACCCAGATAAGCGCTGCTTTATTCCTGTTTTCCTCCAGATGCCGGTCAATGCAGTTATAGGATAAATTTGTCTTATTTCCTACAAACCAGTTGAAATACGGAGGGTCTAACTCTACTACCTTATCCGCATCCCATTCGTCAAACCAGTCAATGGACGCCCTCGCCTGCTTCGCCCAAAAACCTTTTGTGTCTTTACTCGCTTCAGCATAGATTTTCTCATTGCTGAAATACGCTTTTTCCTTCATTCGTTCCGTAGGCCAGTAAACACCCTTCTCTCCGGCGTCCTCGATTGCCCATTGTTTTCCCGCATCCTTCAGCTTTCTACCAACATTCACGCCCATTTTTATCACTTTTATAATCTATATTTTTTCTTTTAATTTATGGTGGTAAACTCTTTACGTTTAAGATAATGCAATCATGAACGTCATATTCATGGAGTCTGGAAAAGAAGCCAAACTTGCCGAGGGAAGGACCATACTGTCTTATTTGCAGGAGTTGGGAATAGACATAAACGCATCTTGCGGCGGCGAAGGGAAGTGCGGTCAGTGCCTGATCGAAGTTGAATGCGCCCCTGAAGCACTCTCGGATAAAACGGAGGCGGAAAATGAATTTATACACGAGGATACGTGCAGACTTGCATGCCTAGCAAGAGTTTTAAAAACCGACAACCCTATTTACGTCCGAGTTCCAAGAAGAACCTACTACGTTTTAGAATCAGGAGAATATAAGGAAATCGCTCTTGAGCCTTTCGTGCACATAGAGGGAGAACGGGTCTTTTGCGAGTCGGAAAATATAGGCGAATATACAGGAGAAATATACGGCATCGCTCTTGACATAGGGACAACAACGCTTGCTATCTATTTAATTGACCTTGAGAGCGGAAAGGTGTCTTCTGTTATATCAAGAGAGAATCCACAGACCAAATACGGAAACAATGTAATTTCAAGGATAGAATTTGCAAGAAAAGGGCAGGGCATACTCGAAAGAGAACTCAGAACTGCTGCGAACGAAATGATTGCAAGCCTGACAGAGCCGAGCAAAGTCTGTGAGATGGTGGTTGTCGGCAATCCCGTAATGCGAGACCTGTTTTTTGGCTATTCCGTCGAGTCGCTTGGCAAAAGCCCTTACGAACCTTTGAGTGTCGAGTCGGTAAGTAAAACAGCGAAAGAAATCGGGCTCGGGGCAAATCCCGAAGCACGAGTTTATGGGCTGCCCTTGATAGGCAGTTTTGTCGGTGCTGACGCTCTGGCTGTCGTGCTGGCAACGGAAATGTATAAATCCGAGCGCGATAATATATGCATGGCGATAGACGTTGGAACAAACACGGAAATCGCACTCGGGAATAAGGACAGATTGATTGCGACGTCGTGTGCAGCAGGTCCAGCGTTTGAAGGTGCCGGTATAGCCTGCGGAATTGGTGGCGTAAGCGGTGCGATAAAAGAAGTAAAAATAGAAAATTTCGGCGAGGTAAAATATAAAACGATAGACGATGCCGCCGCTCCTGTTGGTGTTTGCGGTTCCGGGTTGATAGACGCGCTGGCAGAACTTCTGGACAAGAAACTGATTGATGGCAGAGGAAAGTTCTATGGTGCTGAGAAAGAATTTAGAATAGCCGAAGGGATCACGCTGTCGGAGAAGGACATTGACCAGTTAAATCTCGCGAAAACTGCCGTGGCAGTAGGCATAAATGTTCTGCTGCGAAGATACGGGGTCGAGCTTGAGGACATAGACAGCATTTTTCTGGCAGGAGGGTTCGTGAACTTTACAAACACGGAGCATGCAATACGCATAGGACTTCTTCCGGACGTTGAGCGAGGGAAAGTGAAAAAGGTGGGAAATGCTGCGATAGAAGGTGCGAGGCAGGCGTTAATATCAAAGACGAAGCGCGAGGATGCAGAAGCAGTTGCAAAACGAGTCGAGCACATAAAACTTGAAGAGGAAGATAATTTTATGGAATTATTCGTCAGTGAGCTTTATTTCCAGAAATACCTCTAAGCATTTTTATTAGCATACAATCCATAAGTCACTACGCTCGGACTGCAGAGGCTGTCCCATAATTCCATAATCAAACAGCGACTGAAGAAGTCCATGAGTTATAGACGCTGGTCGCTGTTTTCCTCAGCTCCCGGTTTCGTATAGCAAAACACAACGATTCGCAAACAGAAGTCGTTTGTGTTGTCTTAATTCCTAAATCATA
>CAZXYJ010000122.1:0-1854 GCA_964644925.1 uncultured Halobacteria archaeon
GGTTCAGGGCCTCATCCCGCAGGGGTTCGGGAGTTCGAATCTCCCCCTCCGCATTATTTTACAGGTGGTTTTATATGTAACGTCATACTTATATGGAGTGGGGTGCGAAAGGCGAGTTTGCATAGGTGTCGAGGTTAAGGCATTGGTTGAAGCAACCAAGTTGTGTATTCCTGCAGGGGACGATGCGGTGATGATAAAAGAATGACAGACACAAATGAACCTTTCTTTCAAAAAGAAAGCTTTACCAAAGAAACAATATTAGGTATAGGTAAGAGGAAATATTGCATATTGCAAACATGAGTGCTGTGGTGCTGCGGAAAAAATATGGTTACCATACGAATTTGAGGGGAGAGGAAGAGGGCTGAAACCACATTCATATTGCATTCATCGCGGCATTGTTAAAAATATATCATCCGATAGGGCGAAACGAATGGGCTATTACACTAATACACTCCCAAGATTTGGGATTACAAAAGTTCAGATACGGCTGATTGCAAAAGAACTGCTGGAAGTGTTTGAAAAACACGATACATACATACATAAACTATGGAATAGAGGAGTTGGAAGAGGACATCGCACATGCCAAGAGTGGTGAGCGATTCTGACGGACAGCACGACCCTGATGAGATTCCAGTGCTTATAAAACCGATTTCGGAAGATGGATATGATTTAGGATTTCACACTCTCTATTGAGCACATTCCCTATACTCCTATTCCCCCGTGGCTATTCCCTATTCCCTATTCCCTACTGCCTAAATAGTGGGCCCGATGCGATTCGAACGCATGACCTCCGCCTTGTCAAGGCGACGTCATTCCAACTAGACCACGGGCCCCCAGTGAGATAGTATGGTGATTTTAATTATTATAATAAAGTTTTCATGTGTTTATAAATCCATGTAAATCTGTGCCGTGTCTTAAATAGAATGAAGTTCTTTGTACTTTACATACAAGGAATGAAGAGAGATGAGAATTACGATTTGATTGTCGTTGGTGCGGGACCCGCGGGAATGACGGCAGGGATGTACGGCGCGAGGAGCGGACTAAAGACATTAGTGGTTGAGAAAGGAATAAGCGGCGGATTATCCAATGAGGCGCCGGAGATAGAGAATTATCCCGGATTCATGCGTGTGGGCGGCATGGAATTGGCGGAGAAGATGAAAGAGCAAACGTCAGAATATGTGGAGATAAAAGAGCTGGAAGGGGTGGAAAAAATAGAGACGAGTGGAAAAGAAAACGGGGAAAATATGCTGGTCGTTACGGAAAAAGGCTCTTATGTTACAAAAACGGCGATAATAAGTACGGGAACCAAACACCGGAAATTGGGTGCCAGAGGTGAAGACGAATTTTTAGGGAGGGGGATATCCTATTGTGCTACCTGTGACGGTTTTTTCTTTAGACATAAGCCTGTAATAGTGCTCGGCGGAGGGGATTCGGCCGTTAGAGAAGCGTTGTATCTGAAACATATTGGTTGTGCTGTGACGCTGATTCATAGAAGAGATAAGCTCAGGGCGGAACCGTATTTACAAAACAAGCTGGAAGAGGCAGGTGTGCCTATTTTGTGGAATTCCGTGGTGAAAGAGATAAGAGGGGATAAAGCCGTGAGGAGCGTTGTTAAATATGATAAAAAGAAAGAGATTGAAGATGAACTCCCCGTGGAAGGTGTGTTTATATCCATCGGCGAAGAGCCGGTAAATTATTTGGCAGCACAAATAGGAATCAAATGCGATAAAGACGGCTACATAATCGCAGATAAAAACCAGAGGACGAACATCGAAAGAGTATATGCAGCTGGAGATATAACAGGTGGCGTGAGACAGGTGGTGGTTGCGTGTGCAGAAGGCGCTATCGCTGCTA
>CAZXYJ010000122.1:1954-3825 GCA_964644925.1 uncultured Halobacteria archaeon
ACAGGTGGCGTGAGACAGGTGGTGGTTGCGTGTGCAGAAGGCGCTATCGCTGCTATCTCGGCATATAACGATTTGCTGGAATTGGAATAACAAATAAAAAATGGAGCTAAGGGAGATAGGGATTGACGAAGCGGGAAAGGGCCCCGTAATAGGGTCTATGTTTGTTGCGGGGGTATTGAATTTTGATGGATTGGAAACGCTGGGCGTAAAGGATTCAAAGCAACTGAGTCCTTCAAAGCGGGAATATCTTGCGGAACGTATAGAAGCCTCAACTGATGTTTATGTCCTCGAATTTACGGCAAACGAGATAGACGAGGGTAGAAAAAAGCATACGTTAAATGAAATTATGGTTGAACTTTTTTCTGCTGTACTTATACATTTTCAGCCTGATAGGGCGTTCGTTGACGCAGCAGACGTCAATCCAGATAGATTCGCAGTGAATCTTAAATCAGGCTACGAGAAGGGAATGGGCGGTGGAAGGAAAAGGGGAATAGAAATAATTTCCGAGTTTAAAGCAGACGTACGTTACCCGGTGGTCAGTGCAGCGTCAATAATTGCAAAAGTGCATCGTGATAGGTCAATAAGGCAGCTCGAAGCGGAAATAGGGATGGAGATAGGCAGTGGATACCCCGCAGACCCGAAAACCATTCAATTCCTGAACGAATTGGTAAAAGAAAAAGCGGAACTTCCTGTTTATGTGAGACGTTCATGGAAAACCGTCAAAAGATTAGTTTCCTTTATATATACTTAATCTTAAACAGAACAACCATACTATGGCAGCCCCTAAGAGCGATAAGGAAGCGACGAGGGATGGTGCGAAGAAGAAGCGAGAGGGCACTGTCGATGCTGCTGCTGTTGTTGCCGCTGTTGCTGCTGCTAAAGAGGAGCTAAAAGAATGCCCTGAATGCGGTTCTAAATGTTTGATATGTGATTATGGTAAAGCGGAGATTTTTTGCGAGGATTGCGGGCTGATAATAAGAGAGAACATTGTTGACCTTGGTCCTGAGTGGCGTGCCTTCGATTCAGAACAGAAGTCCAAACGAGCGAGGACGGGCGCACCGATGACGTATCGGATACACGATAAAGGTCTGAGCACCGTTGTCTCATCGGGTTCGGGTCTGAGGCCGGGGGAATATAAGTTAAAGAAATGGCAACAGCGGACTCACGTTGCGAATACTACCGAAAGGAGCTTCATCTTCGCTCTCTCTGAGATCGACCGGATGGCATCTGCACTTAGACTACCGGTGAATATCAGGGAGGCGGCGTCTATGCTATACCGCAAAGCGATGAAGAAGCGGCTAATCCGTGGGCGTAGCATAGAGGGTATAACTTCTGCTCTCCTATATATTAGTTGCAGACAGTATGGTGTGCCACGAACACTGGAAGAGCTGAGAGATGTATCAAGAGTCGGGCAGAAGGAGATAAGCCGTGCATACCGCTTCCTTTTACGAGAGCTGGACTTGAAAGTTTCACCTGCCTCTCCCGTTGATTTCGTGCCGCGTTTCTGTTCCTTACTTAATCTGGGTGGCGAGATAAGGTCACATGCAGTAGAGATAATAAAAAAGGCGACGGAAGCGGAACTGACCAACGGGCGAGGACCGATAGGAATAGCAGCTGCCGCTATTTATATCGCTGCGATTTTAAGCGGTGAGCATCGCACACAGAAGGAAGTGTCCAATGTTACGGGTGTGACCGAGGTTACAATACGGAACAGATATAAAGAATTGTCAGAGCAGTTAGAAATACCCGAACTTTTAGAATTTTAGATGGATATTAAGGCAGCGGGTTGGAATTTATTTTGGAGTAGAGGGAGGAAAGCATTTTTGATAGTTCTTCTACCTTCGGAGATAATTTATTAAAGTCGTCGTCTT
>CAZXYJ010000123.1:0-3758 GCA_964644925.1 uncultured Halobacteria archaeon
TCGGCTTTTCAATCATCTTTCTCACTTCTAATCCTTCTTTTTTTCCCAATATAATCTATGAGAAATATTAGCGATATTACAAATATACTTCCAAATAGGAACCATAAACCGGGATGTGCGAAAATATCAAATCCCAAATCAAGACCTATTCCTTTTGATGCGGGCATCGGCGATGGCACTATTTCAGGCATTGGCGTGGGTGCGGGTACTGGTCCAAGTGGTCTCCCCCCTTCCTCTGGTATTACTGACCTTGTGACTTCTCCTATTGGACCTTTCATCCTCATCGCTGTAAAAAATTCTATTATGCCCGAGCCAACCACCGCAAAGAATATCACCGTCAAATAACGCTTCAATGCTGCGATAACGTTCTTCCTATCCGTCTTTTCAGGAACGATGACCACAAATTTACGCTGCGGTGCGTATATCTTCACGTGTTTCATCTTCTCGCTATATTTCGTTCGCTCTACCTTCACCAGTCCCGCATTGTTAAGTTTATCAAGATTGTATTGAACGGTGGTTAAAGGAATGCTGAGTTTCTCTGCTATTTCGGATGCTGAAAGTTGCTCTGACGCGATAGCTTCTAAAATATTCCTTGCCGTGTCGTTAGAAATAATCTGGGATATTTCCTTGGAGTTTTTATCGTTTAACGGAAGGATTAATAGTTTTTCATCCTCCGTATTGACATTTTCATTCATCCCCTTATTGTTCTCGTTCGAAACCATCATTCTATTTAAGACACTGATTTACACAGATTTACACGGATTTTTTCTTTCTTTTGCCAGGACTGGCTGGCTGGGCTATTTTTAATGGCATTGCTCGTTTCATCTTGTCTGTGTTAATCTGCGTCAGTTAATCTGTGTCAACAATTTATTTTCTTGCTTTTTAAAATAATCTATAACTACGGCTTGATTCGTAGCTATCAAAAAGCTTATAAAGGGTAAAAAACAAACTGGAGTTTTAGGTAATAAAACAAAAATGGAAAAATACACCAAAGTAGCGGTTGTCGTTGTGCTTTGTATATTAGCAGCTTCAGCGGGTTTTCTGGTCTCTACATTGCCGTATTTAGCAGGACCGACTGATTATTCACAACCAAAGCCATATCCGATGTATCCGGAGATGGGAATAGAAGAAACAGCCATGGGTGGAGGTAAAGGATTTCCAGTACCGGCAGTAGCACCGACACCCGCACCAGCAGGAAGAGGAACGCCTGAATCACAATATACCGATACCGATACCGAGAGAAAGATAATTCAACGTGCTTCATTGGGCATCGAAGTAAAAGACTTCCCATCGAGTTCTGATGCCGTTATTGATATTGTAGAACGGTCAAATGGGTTTATTTCTGATTCGCACTCCTATGTTACCGATACAGGGCGTAAGAGGGGTAGTATTACAATCAGGATACCAGCAGATAGGTTCATCGCAGTTATCGGTGAAATAGAGTGCGTTGGCGACGTAAAATCAAAAGATACATCTGGAGAGGACGTTACAGAGGAATATATTGATTTGACGGCAAGGCTCAACAATTCAGAGCGGCAGGAGCAGAGGTTACTGGAGATTCTGGATATGGCTAATAATACAAAGGAAGTTCTTGAGGTTGAACGCGAAATATGGCGAGTGCGAACTGAAATCGAACGCCTTACCAGGCGGATAAAGTATCTCGAGAACCGCGTCGAGCTTGCCACGATTTCCGTTTCGTTATATGAGCCAGAGCCGATAACACATAGCTGGGGGATAAGGGATGCTATTCGTTCTGCGTTTGGAGGGTTTGTGTCGGTGGTACGAGGGTTGATAATCCTTGTTGGCTACGCATTGCCGATATTAATTCTGGTTGGGCTCGGGTGGCTGGTCAAAACGAAGTTGATGCCAAGATGGGGAAAGAAAAGAGAAGGTAAATGAAAAATAAAAGTGTTTAGCTCCTCTTATAACCACAAGATTGCACAGATTTTCACGAGAAACTTTTTCTTAGAAAAAAAAAGATTTACCAACAACTTTTTTACCTTCGGTAAAAACCTTGACTAAAAACATTCTCTTTTTTTTCTTTTAGCACAGGTTTTCTTTTTGTGAAAAAGAAAAAGTGTTGTGGAATCTCGTGGTTTTTTACCACAACAATACAAATACCCTACACGTTCGACCCAAACAGGAAATCATCAAATTTTAGCAGTGTATGCCATGTTTCCTTACATTCGCAATCTATTTCCGCGAGACGTTCTAACACGTTCAAGTTCTGCGTTATGTTGAACTCTTTTATCGCTTCTGTTATTTCCATGTCGCACTTACCGCAATTATGCGGTCCGCGGATATGACCCGCACCCACGGGGTCAGACGTCACCACGGCATTTTCATTTCGTTTCTTTATCTCTTTTACCGTCTCGACAGCACTCCAGAGCCATGGTGGTCTATAATACCTCCTTTTCCATAAACCTTCTAAGTGCGTGTGCTTTTGTATATTGCAGAGGTTCAGGGAGATAATGGAACTGTAAGGAGCGACGAGTGCAGCGGATTTTATAATGTCTTCTATCGCCTTTTTCTCGGATACAAAAGGAGGTTTAAGCAAAAGATACGTCTTTACGGTTGCTTCGCATTCGTTCACGATTTTCGCTGCTGTTTTATAATCGGCGAATGAGAAACCCTTGTTTATGTATTTCGACCTGATAAAATCATCTGCAGTTTCTAACCCGATAGCAAGTTCGAGATTTTCAACAATTTTCAAATCACCGATTTTCTTCTCGTTTATAAACTCGGGTCTCGTCTCTACTATCAGTTTCTTTATCGCTTGCCTCTTGTTCACCAGCTCGGCTATCGCGATTCTCGTTCCGCTTGAAATCTCTCGTTCGTCAAGGAAACTGCCGGAAGTGAAAATCTTGAGTATAAAATCTTCATCAGGGCTGTTTCTTAATGCTCGTTCAAGTTGAGCCAGGATGTCCGCCTGTGTTACGTCTGCGGATTCCTGCCAAAATCCACACATCGTGCATTTTCGCCACTGACAGCCCACAGTCCGCAGTATGACGGTCAGGCATTTTATCGGTTTTTGCTCTTCGGTGAAGAAGTCGTAATCGAGCCAAGAAGCTACTGGGGTTTTGTTCTTGTTGTTCATTTTATATTTTTCTGGATGCTTACCATTTTTTTCCATTTGTAATATCTATCAATAATTGATTTTGTAATAGGGGATATTCTTACATCATTTCCTGGTTTGTAATATGCAATGTGCTTAACTTCATGTCTTGGTCTTGCATTTCCTTTAGCTTTTATTAAATGGCACCTTGCATTCTTGTTTCGCCTTTATTTGCTTCATCACCCGGAAGAATAAATATTCTTCTATGACCAGAAGTTACTAAAATACCCTTACTTGTCTCTACTATTGCTGTCCCTCTTCTTCTCTTGCGTGTCATTTATTTCACTCTTGTACATTTCTAATTTTGATTTACAGGGCAGGTTATACGTTTATATTGTATTTATACAATAAACTATTTGTGTTCCAAACTTCAGTTTTAAGTAAAAAGCCTAAACGGATAAAATGACCCATTACCTCGTAGAATTCAGATTCCACGGATACGCCAAAAAATATCTTAAAAGGGCAATCTTTGAAGTCGCAAGAAGATTTTATGTTAGAGGTGTAACAAGAAAAAGACCAGTTCCACATATCTCATTAGCGGGTCCCTTTGAAACGATGGATATACAAAGAGTGATTAGAGATGTGAAAAGCGTAGCTAAAAATTATAACCTCGTAAATTTTAAACTCAAAGGTTTTGGTTACT
>CAZXYJ010000124.1:0-3731 GCA_964644925.1 uncultured Halobacteria archaeon
CTCGACCTTATCGCAGTTTTAACGTCATACCAGAGCTTCTCTCCTTCAACAAGCATTTTCCATGGTATCTCGCCTCTCTGCGTAAGACCAAGATGGGTCTTTCCTCCGGGACAGGCACAGCTCTCCTCTGAAAGCAGTATGACTTTCCCCTCAGAAGCCGCCAGTATCGCGCCACACACGGTATAGTTTCCCTCTTCGGTCTCAACCCCCGGGTCTTCATCTGTGTACTTTATCCCAACTGGCTCTTTTTCTATACTTAATGCCTCCACAATACTTTTAACGTGCTCGATATAATCTTCCATCTATACCATCTCCTTTAAATGGATATCTCATTCCATAAAGTGATGTACTCCCCACTCCAAGGAAACGGGGCATCTCCACCCGACCTACTTGCTCTTGCGCAGGGTCGCACCCTCAGCTCGGCGCACTTGGTGGGAATACATGAGAATATTTCACAAGTATGGAACCCCTTCGTAAATTATTTGGAAAGTATCTATAATCGATGTGATCTCATCAACCTTCTGTTGTGCTTTTTTATTATCATTGACCTCTTCTAACTTTTCAATTTCTTCTTTATTTGGTGCCCATGCAATACTACCACCATTTTGCCTTGTAATTGTGGTTCGAGATAGTTCAGAAAGAACAGCTCTATGATTACAGAATATTAATTTCTCAAAAGCCTTGAGGAAAATTTCTGTTAGAGTTTCTTGACCAATCCCAATTAGAGCTAGTTTTCCAATGTCAGGAAGGAAGTAATCAGCTAATCTTTTTCTGAAGCCCGCTAAACCTGAATAAGCCGAAATAAGCGCCTGCTTTGTATCCCCCTTCGATAATTGGTCATATGCGGCTGTAAGTCTAACACGAATCCATTCACTTTCAATCCAATCAATCGTAGAAATTTCCGAAAATTTTGCTCCTTTAAAATATTCGTCAAAAACGCTTTCAAGAAACGCTCTCGTAGCAACTCTATATTTTTCAACATCCTCTATTGAGGGAACATCAGCGTGATGCTGTATCCTATTTCTCACTGTTCTTAATCCTTTCATTTCAGATTCATAAGGGAGTTTCTGGTTTCGTTTTCTGAAGAGTTCATAATTATTTACGGATGCCCAAAGTGTGTCAAAATTAATTTTGAGTTCATTTTCGGTTTTTATTTTATATTTTAAAAGAATGTTCTTTAAACTTATTTCTACTGAGTTATCAAAATGATGAATAGCTAGCATTCTATCCATCGAAGAACTAGACAGACTATGAAGTTCTCCATGTGTGTATAGTCTTTTTGAGATTATCAACCTCTTCTTTATGAGTTCTTCCATTTATCTAAGCCTCCTGTAGCCGCTCCATAAGCTTCTATCCCTCATACTTTAACATAAGTAATCAATCTTATATAAAGTCGGCCTTCTCAGATCCTTACCCCAAACAGCTCAGCCGCATTCTTAGACATCAAATTCTCCAGCACACCTGGTTTATAAGAAAACCTCCCGAACTCCTCAAGGCTTTGCTTCAACGGTCGCACGGGATACGAAGAGGCATAAAGCATCCGATCGCTTAAGTAATGGTTAGCAGCATCCGCCCAATCTTGAGCACCCGCGAACCCCGGAATGAACTGGAAGAAGTCAGGCAGCACCCACAGGTTCCCGAGGGCTGCATTGGCGATCATAACACAATAGGCATGTTGGAGAAGATATGGAGTCCTTATTTCCATCTTCTCACTACCTTGCATGATAGCCCCCTTTTTGTGAGAAGGTTATTCATTTATCCTTTCAAGCCGCATCCTGAACTCTTTTCTGTGCCGTTTCTCTTCATCTAATATATGTTTCAGGACGCCGACCACTTCTGCATCATTTATCGCATCAATCTGCTGCTTGTATCTCTCGATGCCTTCTGTTTCAAGTGCTATCTGCCTCTCTAATTGACTTTTCAGGTCATCTCCTCCGAACTCAAGTTCTTTGTGTTCCATACTTGGCTTTCCGCCCCTTTTCACTATCAGCTCGGCAAGCCACCACATGTGCCTCATCTCGTCAACAGCAATATCCTCTGTGACTCTGCTCGGGTCGCACCGGTCCATTATAAAGGCGTTTCTCACATATATCATCGTGGCTTCTATTTCTCTGACAAAGTCTTCATTCAATAACCCGATTAATTCTTCAACTACCAACGTTTTTTCCACCATGTAATAATATTCATAGGTGTTCGGATAAGAGATTGTGATTCCGACTATTGATACCTTTTGTATAGTATAAAAGCGATTATTTTACCCGGTGATATGACGTATGGCTTTAAATGATGAAAAGAGAGTAGACCCTACGGTAGAGACCATTGCTGAGATGTTTCTGGAGGCGTTTTTAAGAAACACTGCGCGAGAGACAGGAGTTGTCAGAAGGGAGCGTAAAATTGACCCGGTTATTCTTTTCTGGGTGTTAACGCTTGGATTTGGAGTGCGTTTTTTGAGTACTACCAGAGGGCTAAAGAGGAAATACGAGGAAAAAGCGGAGATAGAACTGAGTATAAGCAGTTTTTACGACCGATTCATTCACACCGGAGATGGCTGATTTCCTTCATAGGTGCGTGCTCCATGCGATTGAGTTTCAAGCACAGCAACCCGGTCGTGTTTTGGGCGATAAATTGAAGCGTTTTAAGGATCTTGTTATCCAAGACAGCACGATTATCAGGTTGCATGAATCTCTTGCGAAGATATGGCCTGCTGCAAGGTCAAAGAAAGTCGCGGCTGGCGTTAAAGTCTCCTGTGTCGTTAGTGCGATTGCCAATAGCCCTAAATCCGTCAGGATATACCCGGAAAGGACAGCAGAGGCTAAAATACTTCGCTTGGGACCCTGGCTCAAGGACCGTATCCTGCTCATCAACCTCGGATACTTCAAGTACCTCTTCTTTGACAGAATCGACCGCTATGGCGGCTATTTCGTCAGCAGGCTGAAAGGAAATGCCAATCCATTGATTGTTGGCGTCAATCGTAAATGGCGAGGGGACTCGATAGATGTCGTGGGGAAGAAATTGCGGGATGTTCTTCCACTCCTAAAGCGAGAAGTCCTGGATGTGGAAGTGGAGGTCAAATTCAAGCGTAGAAAGTACAAGGGGCAGCAAAGCACGGTGAATAGAAGATTCCGTGTGGTATGTGTTTTCAATTCGGAATCGGGGAAATATCACACCTATTTGACTAATATACCTGTTGAAATCTTATCCGCAGAGGACATAGCACTCCTGTACGCTGCGAGATGGGAAATTGAACTGATATTCAAGGAATTAAAAAGCCACTATCGTATGGATCAGATACCGAGTGCAAACCCAGAGATCGTGAAATGCCTGATTTGGGTTGCTATTCTGACGTTAATGTGCTCACATAGAATACTACGGTTGGTTCGAAATGCGAATCCTAAAAACGCTAACCGATACACGCCTTTACGATGGGCAAAGGTCTTCAGCGAGAACGCAGACAGATTGTTAACAGAAATACTCGAATGCATGGGGCTGAAACTAGATATGCTCACTTTATACGGCATTTGTATCGGTCATGGATGCGATCCAAATGTCAAACGAGAGAGGTTGATGGAACGATGGGTTACTTAACCGAACACGCATGGATATTTCTTCCAAAGCAGAGCGGTAGTGTTTATAGGTTCTTGGATCAAAGAGAACAAATACCACTTCTTTAAGTGAAGTCGCTTCTTTTCTCAAAAAAGAAACCACTGCCTTTATTGCCACTCTCGATGCCT
>CAZXYJ010000125.1:0-3728 GCA_964644925.1 uncultured Halobacteria archaeon
TAAATTATAGACACAGATTAACGCTTGTGGGCTCTGCCCACATTCCCGCAAGCCCTGAAAGGGCTTAATTAACACAGATGATAAGAATCAACACGGTTAAACTAAAGCAAACTGTTAAAAAGGATGCGTGGTGAAGATGAAGTTTGAAATCAACGAAATAGAGAATGCGAAGTTGATTATTGAGATAATGAATGCTGGGGATGCGGAGGAGATAAAAAATAAATCCGTGCCGTGTAAATCTGTGTAAATCCGTGTCTTAAATAGGATAATGATATACATTATATACAGTAAAAAAGAAAATTTTGAAGAAGAGAAGGACTGAAAAATGGAGAAAATAACCGTAAGTTTGATAAAAGCAGACGTTGGGGGATTTCCAGGACATTCGACTGTGCGCCCTGAGTTGAAAGAGAAAGCGACGGAGTGGATGGAGAAAGCGAAAAGAGAGGGGCTGCTCGTGAGTTATCACGTCTTGAATGCGGGTGACGACCTGCAGTTGCTGATGAGTCACCGTAAAGGAGTGGACGCAGAAGAGATACACGGCTTGGCGTGGGAAACGTTTGAAGCGGCGACGGAAGTGGCGAAGGAGCTCAAGCTGCACGGTGCGGGGCAGGATTTGCTAGTGGATGCATTCAGCGGGAACATACGCGGTATGGGACCCGGGATAGCGGAGATGGAATTTGTGGAACGCGGGTCCGAGCCGTTAGTCGCGTTTATGATGGACAAAACAGAGCCCGGTGCGTTTAATTACCCGATATACAAAATCTTCGCCGACCCGTTCAATACCGCCGGGCTCGTGATTGACCCTACGATGCACGACGGGTTCGTGTTCGAGGTCTGGGACATAAAAGAGAAAAAGAAAGTGTTTTTGAAATGCCCTGAAGAGTTGTATTCGCTGTTAGCTTTGATAGGAGCAAAGAGCAAGTACGTGGTAAAGCGCGTGTTTCCGAAAGGGTCGAGTCCAATACCGGAAGAGGAGCCGGTGGCGTCAATAAGCACGGAGAAGTTGTTCTTTACTGCGGGTAGATACGTGGGTAAGGATGACCCTGTGGCATTGGTGCGAGCACAGGGGGGATTGCCGGCGTTGGGTGAGGTTTTAGAGCCGTTCTCGCTGCCTTATCTCGTCAGTGGCTGGATGCGCGGGTCGCATAACGGACCGATAATGCCCGTTCCTTTTAAATATTCGCAGTGCACTCGGTTCGATGGACCGCCGCGAGTTATCGCAGCTGGGTTTCAGGTAAGTCATGGTAGATTAGTGGGCACCGCGGATTTGTTTGACGACCCTGCTTTTGACCTTTCGAGGAAGAAGGCGCAGGAGGTAGCGGATTACATGAGGGCGCATGGACCGTTTGAGCCACATCGGCTGCCTGTAGAGGAGATGGAATATACGACATTACCTGACGTATTAAAACGCCTTGCAGGACGGTTTGAGGATACCGAATAAGTCCAGTCCGTCCGGCAACATAATAGGGGCAGATGATAAAACGCATTGGTGTGTTAACCAGTGGGGGCGATGCCCCGGGAATGAATGCTGCGATTCGCAGTGTGGTAAGATACGGAGTGCACCATAAATTAGAGGTAATCGGGATATTTCGTGGCTATGCTGGTTTGATTAACGAAGATTTGAAACCTTTAGACCACCGTTCGGTTTCAGGGATCATAAATAGAGGGGGAACGATCTTAGAGACCGCACGCTGCGGTGAGTTTTTAACTGAAGAAGGACAGCGTAAGGCTGTAGAGGTATTAAAGCGGAATAAAATAGACGCTCTGGTGGTCATTGGAGGAGAGGGTACTTATCGAGGTGCGATTCAGCTCTGGGAACGGTGGCATATCCCATGCGTCGGTGTACCGGCAACGATAGATAACGACCTTAATGGTACGGATATTGCCATTGGTGCGGATACCGCGATAAATACGGCCTTGGAAGCTACCGATAAGATCCGGGATACCGCTACGAGTATGGAGCGAATTTTTGTGGTGGAAGTAATGGGCAGGGACAGCGGATTCATTGCCATTCATGTTGCTTTAGCCGGTGGAGCAGAGGATGTATTGGTTCCTGAATTGAAATATGATTTAGAAGAGATGTATCTGGATATTATCGAGGGAAATCGAAAAGGCAAGATCAGTTGGATTATTATTGTTGCCGAGGGCGCAGCGAAGGCAGACAAGGTTGCGGAGAAGATTGCCGAGATAACGGGGTTAGAGACAAGAGTAGTTGTCTTGGGTCATATACAAAGAGGGGGAAATCCAACTGCTCGGGATCGAATATTGGCAGCCCGTTTTGGCGCAGCAGCGGTGGATTTAATTTTAAATGACGAGTTTGGAAAGGCGGTGGGTGTACAAGACGGTAGGATAAATGCAGTGGATTTACATCTCGCGGTCGAGGAAAAGAAGACGGAGGTAGAGCCCTTTTATCGCCTGATAAGGATTTTAACTTAAAGTTGGTTATTTGCAATGAACGAAGAAGGAACGGATGTTGACGAATTGGTGTTGGAATTGGTATTAAAGGATGATATGAATGTGAAATCGGAGATATTCAAAAAGATTCTGCGACTGGCAGAAGGACGAGGTATTTTTTTCGCTTCTATTCATCTTCTTTACCGTGCTCGAGGCAGAGGCGATTTTGGCGCTGCGGCGGGCTTCACGGTGCCGGCAATAAATTTAAGAACACTCACCTATGATTTAGCAAGAGCAATATTTCGTGTAGCCAAAAGGAACCAGGCAGGTGCATTTATTTTTGAGATTGCCCGAAGTGAAATCGGATACACTGCGCAGCGTCCTATTGAATACAGCGGGGTTTGCATGGCGGCAGCAATAAAGGAAGAATGGCGAGGGGCAATATTTATCCAGGGCGACCACTTCCAGATAAATGCGAAAAACTATCGCCAGAATCCAAGGAAAGAAACAGAGCTTTTAAATAGTCTCATCCGTGAGGCGCTGGCTGCAGGGTTTTACAATATTGATATTGATAGTTCCACCTTAGTGGATTTAAGTAAAGAAGGAACAAAAGAGCAGCAAAAGTTGAATTACACCGTTTGTGCCGCATTCACTACGTTTATCCGGTCGCTACAACCGAAAGGTATAGAGGTTTCTGTTGGCGGAGAAATAGGCGAAATCGGCGATAAGAATTCCACTCCCGAAGAGTTGATGGCTTTTATGGACGGGTACCGAGAAGCGTTAAGTCCTTCGCTGGAGGGAATAAGCAAAATAAGTGTACAAACCGGGACTGCCCACGGCGGGGTGGTCTTACCGGATGGTAGCATTGCGCAAGTAAAGCTGGACTTTGATACTTTGACGACACTTTCACAGTTAGCCCGCGATAAATACGGTTTAGCAGGAGCCGTGCAACACGGTGCTTCTACATTACCAGAGGAGGTATTTCATAAATTCGCAGAAATAGAAACGGCGGAGATACATTTAGCTACTCAATTCCAGAATATGGTCTATGACAGCGATTATTTCCCGCAGGAATTAAAAAAGAGAATGTATGCATGGCTAAAAGAAAAACACGGTAATGAAAGGAAAGAAGGTCAGGCGGAGGAGCAGTTCATTTATAAGACACGCAAAAAAGCTTTAGGGGCGTTTAAAAAAGAGATTATAGGACTCCAGGGAGAAACAAAAAAGGCGATTGGAAACGAATTAGAAGAAAAGTTTGAGTTTCTCTTCAAGCAGTTGAGGGTGGTTAAGACTAAAGAGTTAGTAGAGAGGTATATTAATCAGGATTCAGGATA
>CAZXYJ010000126.1:0-3698 GCA_964644925.1 uncultured Halobacteria archaeon
CCTTCTATCATACGGAAACAGACATCCACAAAATCGCTTTTCAGAACGGGCAGCACACTCAGTATCTCCGGGTCACCCGGTCGGCTGTTTATCTCCAGTATCTTCGCACCCTTGCCCGTATGCATAAAAGCAACGTAAAAAGGTATTCCTCTCAGCCCTTCGTTACTCGCATCACCTCTAAGCTGGTTGAATATCTTTTGAACCATTCGCTCCTCTTCTTCTCTATCGCTTTTATCCATAAAAGGCAGCCAACCTTTGTTATCCTTGTAAGAACCCATTCCCCCTGTATTTTCACCGAGGTCCGCATCAAAAGCGCGTTTGTAATCGCGTGTCTCAGGGAGAACCGCAAGTCGCTTACCATCGCAGAACGCCTGGAAGCTCGATTCCTCGCCCTCTATTTTCTCTTCTATTATCACGTCGCTGCCACCGTCAAAGATAGACATAAAATGCTCGAATAGACGCTCTCTACTGGTAAAGTGGTCGCCCCACACGCCTACGCCCTTACCCGCTGCGGGTTTATCCGGCTTCACCGCTACTTCATCTCCTATTTCGTCTAAAAAATCCCATACCGCTCTTTTCACTTCGCTTACGCTTTCGTACTCCGCACAGGGGAACAGTTTAAACCTCGGATTCGCCTCCGCACAACATTCTTCGAGTAGAAGCCGCTGCGCAGCTTTGCTCTCTTCTATCGCATATCTTCTCGTGGGACATATCATTGCAACACCTGTCTTACTCTCGACTACATCTCTAACACCCGCTATTATCGGTTTCTCAGGGCAGCAGAAACCAAAATCTATCGCGGTTTTGTTCGCCTCCACGAAGTCGCATATTTTTCCAACGTCCAGATCAGGAATAACCACGTGCTTCGTTGCATGCCTCACGTTAAACGGATTCCTTTGCTTGTCGACAACATAAAAACGAGCTTTGTAGTCTTCGCTTCTGTTCAACGCGTCTATTACCGCAGCTGCCCTCGAACCATAAGAAACGACCAATATCCCTACTCGTTCTCCCATCTTATTTATAAACTAAAATAACTTATCTATACCTAATAAGATATAGAAAATAATGAGGAAGATGAGATGAGTGGAAGTAGTGAAATACCGCCCCAGGTGCAAAATCTGTTCGCTCAGCTACAGCAGCTAAAAGTCCAGATAGAAGCCGTGGGAAGGCAAAAGATGCAGGTAGAAGCCCTATTGAAAGACGCCGAAAATGCTCTGGAAGAATTGGAAAAGCTCAATGAACAATCCGTTATCTATCAAGCGGTTGGCGAGTTGCTGATAAAAGCAGAGAGAGGAGTGGTGAAGGCGGATTTATCAGAGAAGAAGGAGACCTACGATCTGAGATTGAAGACGTTGGAAAGACAAGTGGAGAGAGTGCAGAAGAAATATCAGCAGTTGCAGCAACAGTTACAAGAAGCTTTAGGTGTTGCCGGTGCTGGAGTTACGCAGACGGCGGGTGCATAAAGGTGATTGCTCAATAAAAAACCACGAGATTTCACAAGATTAACACAACACTTTTTCTTTTTTACAAAAAGAAAACCTGTGCTAAAAGAAAAACAAAGAGAAGGTTTTTACCGAAGGTAAAAAAGTTGTTGGTAACGCTTTTCTTTCTAAGAAAAGGTTTCTCGTGGAAATCTGTGTAATCTGTGGTTAGTTAAACAGACCTTTCCGCCTCATCATGCACAGCACCTTACCTGAAGAGGTCGTCTTCGCGATTGAGCAAAACGTCTTTTATTTCGCCTTTGTCCCTTTTTATGTTCAATCCACGCACGATTGCGATGGGTATGCCTTCCCTAAATTCACCCATCACGAGATTTGCAGCCGCGCATATCTCGTCCGCTACCGCTTCTTTTGTTATCCTTGCGATTTTTCCAAATCTGTCTGCTTCGCCCCTTCTGTCCAGCATAGCGGGAATGCCTGAAACTGCTATACAGATTCCCGTTACGCCGTCTCTAAAAGCTCTACCAAAGGAATCAGCAAGCAAAACGGATATTTCTTTCCCGCTTCTTTCTTCTATTTCGTTTTTAAGCCGCGACACACTTCGCTGTGGATTCTCGGGTAGCGAAACCGCCTTTCCTTCTTCAACGTTTGACACATCAACACCTGCATTTGCGCATATAAAACCCTGCTTTGTCTCCACTATGATAATGTTTCTTTCGGCTCGCACGACCTCCTTTGCGTCATTGAGAACCAGTTGAACAACTCTTGGGTCTTTATCCATTTCGTTTGCAATCCGCCTTGCATCATTGCTCACCTTCACATCAGAAAGGTCAATGACTCTCCCTTCGCTCTTCGCTATTATCTTAGATGTGAACACGATTGCATCACCATCTTCTAATTCTAGCTCTTTCCGTCCCAGCGCTTTAAAAAACAAATCAGCTATGTCGTCACCTTCTTTTATCTCCGGAAGCCCATCTATGCCTATTATTTCCAGGTGGTCGTTGACCGTGCACGCAATGCGTTCGAAATCTTGCTTCTCCATTCTTTCTACTTCTGTGGAATGCGTATTTAAATCAAATCAATTTTTAATATTTTAAAATAGGAGATAAAAAGAAGAGATGAAAAAAGAGCTGATGGATATACTCGCCTGCCCGATGTGCAAGGGCGATCTGGAATTGAGTGTGGACGAAGAGGAAGAAGGAAAGGGGGAGATTGTAAAAGGCAGTTTGTATTGCCGGAAATGCGACCAGCGGTATCCAATAGAGGATGGCATACCCAATCTATTACCACCCGAGCTAAGACAAGCGTCTGAGTAAAGTTTGCGATTTTTGTGCTTGTTTACCGCAGAACTCACCGAGAACACAGAGAGCAAAGAAAAATGAAACAAGAAAACAGAAAATAAATTAGGGACGCAGATTAACGCAGATGATAAGAATCAACACGGTTAAACTAAAATAAATCTGCGTAAATCCATGTAAATCTGCGTCCTAAATAGGTAGGTGGAAGTTATACTTTATATACCATGAAAAAGGTACAGCAAAGAATATACTTGAGTAGGAAGCGGGTGAATTCAATAGAGTTTGAGCACGAGATATTAAGTATTCCGCTTAAAGCGGGGGATGAGATGAGTTTTGAGATACTTATAATTAACCACGGGGAACCGACACACGTGCATTTTTCGCTGAGTGAAGAAGTAAAAGACAAGGTGATGATATTGCAGGATAAGGTGTATGTAATAGACGAGGAAAAGATAGCGGCGATTGTAAAACTGCCAAAAAGTTATGCGGGAGCCGTAGACGGCGGGTTGGATGCAGGGAATATATTCGTCAGCACGGGATATGGAGCGGCGAAAAAGGGCTTTTCCGTTGAGATAGTAGAGGAAGACGCAGAAGGCGAGGGGTATGGTAAAGGGACGGGAGAAATGGTAGGTGGGTGGATAGGGGAAAGCGTGGGGAAAAAGGAAACAGTGGAGGCGGAAGTCGTGGTATCACCAGAGAAAAAGGCTCTTTTGAGACGATTAACGATTTCAACGTTATTAACGGCTTTGTTTTTGGTTTTTGTCTTTGCTGTAGAAAAATTTAGTTTTTCCGGTTATCCAAATTTCGTTTTTGCTTTACTTGCTTCTATGATTTTTATTTTTATCGTTATCTATAATCTGTAAAAACCACGAGATTTTATAAAAAGGAGCTGAACAGATACATAGGGTAAGTGAAGATGAAATACATCGTAGTAACCGGAGGCGTGATGAGCGGGCTTGGA
>CAZXYJ010000127.1:0-3675 GCA_964644925.1 uncultured Halobacteria archaeon
TCTTTGTTATGCTCAATCCAGTACACCAGCAATAAACTTAGTTTCTCCTTCTCTTCTTTTGTTTTCATTTTCTACTAACTACTCCATTTCCGAGATAGCACCTTGCGGGCATATCTCTATACAAGCTCGGCATCTCTCAGTATCCCCATAACACTTCTCATAATCTATTTTCGCTTTTTCATCCACGATTTCAATTGCATTTGCTTCACAAACACTGATACATTCTCTACACCCTGTGCATCGTTTCTGCTCAATGACTGGGATACCCATTTTCCGAACTTTCGCCCTGATTAACCTGAGAAACCTCCTGAACTATTACCCCCTATCTCTTCAAACAAGGCTAACAACTTATTTAAAACTTTCTATTTTTTAATCTTTTATTTATTATGAAAATCCTACTTTTTGTCTCCTCACATTGTCCGCATTGTCCAGCAGCCGAACAGATAGTGAAAAAAGTGGTGCCTGATTATTATGACCATGGATTATCATTAAAAAAGATACGAATAAAAACAAAAGAAGGAAAGAAACGTTCTTTAGAGTATAATGTTAGGGCAACACCAACCACATTGGTACTTGATGATAAGGGGAATGAAATCAAGAGACTGGTTGGTGTCGTGAGCGAAGATAATTTAAGAGCATCCATTGAAAAACTGCTTGGTTTGCGGAAATCAGTTCTAAGCCGAATCTTTGGCAGAAAAAAATGAATCTAAAATATAACTGAATTATTTATGTTGAGACATTGATAGCCATTTTAAAGCGGGAAAAGATAGATGAATATAAAGCATAATCCCGCCAGCACCAGTATAATCCCGGAAATCCTCTTAATAATCACACTGTATTTAACAAACGGTTTTAATGTGAAATGCGACGTATATGCAATGGCAAGCAGGGGCAGCCCCAACCCCAGTGAATAGATAACCAAAAGGCTGCCTCCATAGAGGATGTCTCCCTGCACTGCCACCATCGTAAGTATCGCACCAAGTATGGGGCCAATGCAGGGTGTCCAGACAATACCGAGCGAAAAGCCGAGCATGAGACCCCCTGCTGCTCCCCCCACGTTGGTCACAGAAAGCCTCGTGCTTAGCCTCGTGTTTGGAATAATCGCGCGGATTCTTCGCTCTATCACATCAAATATCATGTACAGACCAAGAAATATGATTACAAAACCTCCAGCGATGTAGAGTATTGTTTGATACTGCTGAAATATCGACCCAAAGGCAGAAGCAAGCACGCCCATCAGGGCAAAAGAAATGGAGAGCCCTATGACAATTGTAATTGGTATAAATCTACCCGATTTGGTTGAATATGCGGCAATCAGAGGGATTACCGGAAGTACGCAGGGTGACAAGACGCTTAATACGCCAAAGAAGAAGGCGATAAGCGGCGATGGTGATACCATCATTTTACATATCCCTTCCTACGAAGCCAGCGCCCGCAGATAAAGACTGCTGTTATTGTGAGTGTCACACCAAATCCAGGCGTTTTCGTATTATGTGCAGGTGGACTTTGAAGTGGTGGCTGCGCCGGATTAGAAGATAACCTGAGAGCATACTGCATCTCTTCTACCAGCGTTTTCGCATCATGATGACCAACTAAGCGGTAAACCTCTTCTCCCTGTGAGTTCGTGAACACAATCGCTGGGATGTAGCGAATACCATATTGTCCCCCAAGCCTTCCTGACCCGGCAATGGGAACAAAATTTTTAGACATGTTGATCACTCGTGCATCTGCGAGTACCTCCTTCTGCTTTTTGCATGCAGGGCAGCTGCTGGACTCAAAAAATATCATTGTTGGTTTATCTTGAGACCCTGCAATTTGCATACCTTCCTGATAGGGGGTGTGCCACTCTATCGCCGATTGTGCAACTACTACCTCGAGGCATATCCCTATGAGCAACAGTGCGGAAACAAGAACGAATTTTCCTTTGATTTCCATCATATATTTACTTATTTATGTAACTACAACATATATATAAAGTATTTAAATTGTAATCTGGCAGATCATAAAAAATTGTTTGTGTAAAATAAAAAGAGAAAGAAAAGCGGATTTTTTATCCACTATTCTTCTTCCTTTTTTTTTCCATTCCAAAAATCATTCACATCTCCCGCGCAAAGGCAACCCCGGTTTCCGTTGTTGAGACATCCCTGCTCCGGTGGAGGAAATCTATTGTTCCAACCAGGTCAAAAATGCCCAAAGCAGCCACCGCATCCCCTTTCCTGTTTCTAATCGGAGCAACAACCACCGGTACACCTGCATATCTTCCCTTAAGAATATTTGTGTGTACCACTCGATTCTCCTTCAGTACTCGCTCTAATACCGGACCAGTGTATCCAAAGTCTATAATTTCTCCTTTTTCCACTCTAACGCCCTTTTTATTCCGGGAACGCACAGCGATTGGCATTACAAACAAGTCATTTACCGCTTTCGCTATCGGCGCGATTTCTTCTGCCGTTGCGTCCGCATTTACTACTATACTCAATTATACTCAATTCTTTTTCTCCCATTTTTACACCTTTTTATCCTGCGTATAAGCTAACTCATCTCCCTCCAACACCGGTTACTACCTTGCGTAAAGCGAGGGAAATTGGGCTGGATGTAGGGTTGAGATACGTGTACGAGGGCAATGTTCCAGGCGAGGGAGGGGAGAATACCTATTGCTACCAATGCGGGGAGTTGCTAATCCGGCGCTATGGATTCCAGATTCTGGAGAATAAAATACGAGACTCACGATGTCCAAGTTGTGGTGCCGGGATAGATGGGATATTATAATTATAAGTTTACGGGAACCCTATAACCTATTCTGATGACTTTACGGTATTTTACCTTTTCCGCCTTTCTATTATTTCAATAATTTCACCCTCTATGAGAGAAGCAATAACTATATAGGGCAGCAGCACGACCACAAATAATGCCCCAAAGTAATAGACCATCAACGGCAGCAGTGGTATTTTTATAGCCCTGCTGTACAGAAAAGCAGCGATTAAACCGCTTCTCATACCACGGTCTCGGAGCTCTTTCAATAAAGGATACCAGACATAAATAGGTCCATGGCTAATTATTCCTGCGGATATAGCGAAGAACCATCCTTTTATTCCAGACCTTTCTCCCGCGTACTTCGCCACAGTTTTTGGATGTAAGAAATAATTTATAAATGCCATAAAAAGGATGACAAGCAATAATACTGGAATTATCTGAATAAATATGTTCCCACTCACTTTTAGAGCGTTATATGCACCTTCAGGGTCGAAGAAAAAGAGAAGGAAATATAGAAAAATAACAGCGACCAAAAAATAGAAGCTATAGTATTTACCCCCTTCTCTTTTTTTCTCCGCTAAAACCTTCATTTTCTGTTTTCCTCACGATCAGACCTTCATTGAATCACCATCAATGTGGTAACAGTTGCTATGGATACAAGGATGGCGAGAAAGAAACTCAGCGAGTTTCTGATAACTGCGAATCGTTTGCCTAAAATAGCTGCTTCCGCGGGAAATTGAACTATACTTACCGTTACCCATGTCACTATGAAAGCGGTTATCGCAAATAGACTTACACCCTCCCTCATAAGCTCCCCACCTATTATATAGCTGGTGATGGGATTACCTGCTGCGATACTACCCATTGCGGAACCAATTACCGTATCACGAAGCAATTCTCCGGTAAATACAGATGCAATAA
>CAZXYJ010000128.1:0-3648 GCA_964644925.1 uncultured Halobacteria archaeon
AAGCGATTCGACGGGAAAAGGATAATCGCAAAGATGCACACTCTCAAGCGCGTCTTCCGAAATCGTTCTTACGATGTTCTGATAGATATGTTCAGTGATGAAAGGCACAAAAGGAGCTAACAATTTGCATAAAGTGACAAGCACCTCATACAGCGTCAAGTATGCACAATCCTTATCAAAGTTCTCCTCGGTGACCCAGAACCGCCGCCTTGACCGCCTTATGTACCAGTTGCTCAGGTCGTCTACCACGAAATCTTCTATTCTCCTCCCCGCAAGATGTATTTCAAACCGTTCGAGAGCTTCAATCACGCCTTTTATCGTTGAGTTCAATCTTGACATTATCCATCTGTCCATTGCACTTCTTTTATCCACCGGGATTTTCTTCGCATTCGGATTGAATTTATCTATGCTTGCGTACGTGATGAAGAAGAAATAAGAATTCCAAAGTGTGTTCAATGACTTCTTTTGCCGCTCCGCTATCGCAGGTTCCGAGAATCGTATGTCTTCCCATGGGGGACCTACGGTAAAGAAATACCATCTCAACGCATCTGCACCGGCACCTTTTTTACGGAATATAGAAGTTATGTCAACCACGTTTCCCTTGCTCTTACTCATCTTCACACCGCGCTCATCCAGTATATGACCCAGTGAGAGCACGTTTAGATAAGGCGGGACATCGAAAATAGCTGTTGAGACACCAAGCAAAGAATAGAACCAACCACGGGTCTGGTCTATCGCTTCGGTGATAAAAGAAGCGGGGAAATTCTGCTTGAACTTTTTCGTCTCAAACGGGTAATGCCACTGAGCAAAAGGAGCAGAGCCCGAATCGTACCAGCAATCTATCACGTCCTTCACCCTTCTCATTTCTCCTCCGCATTTCTCACACTTCAGTAACACGTCATCAATGTATGGCCGGTGCAGGTCGAGGTTTGCGTCTGATTCTTGAGGAAAAGGAAAATTCTTTGCCCTTTCTTTCAGTTCCTCTATGCTTCCAACACAACACTCCGCCCCGCATTTTTCGCATATCCACACATTCAATGGCGTGCCCCAGAACCGCTCTCGGCTGAGCGCCCAATCCTCAATATTCTCCAGAAAGTTACCGAATCTTCCATGTTTTAAGTGCGAGGGATACCAGTTTATCTTTTCATTGTTTGCAAGCAGGTTATCACGCAGCGATTTCATACCGATAAACCACGATTCGCGGGCGTAATACAAAAGAGGCGAACCACAACGCCAGCAGAAGGGATACGAGTGCAAATGCGTGCTCTCTTTGTACAGGATGCCACGCTGCTCCAGCATTTCTATTATGCGCTTATCCGCACCCTTTACAAAAACACCTTCCAACGAGGGAACCGGGACGTCTCCCGTGAACCGACCTTTACTGTCTACAGGCTGAGAAAACCCCAATCCTTTCTCCTTGCACACTTCGTAATCATCTTCACCAAATGCAGGTGCAATATGGACGACGCCCGTACCTTCGTCTAACGTGACAAAATCGGCAGTGATTACCCGATGTGATTTCCCCTCTACAGGCACGTCAAAAAGCTGTTCGTATTCTTTACCTTCCAGATCTTTACCTCTTAATCGCTCAGTTATCTCGTATTCGCCTTCCAGAGCACCTAACCGTGACTCAGCAAGAATCAAAAACTCTTCGCCTGTCTTTACCTTCACGTAGGTGTGCTCTGGATGAACCGCGAGTGCGATATTGCCGAACAAAGTCCAGGGAGTTGTAGTCCATGCGAGCATAAAAACGTGCTCTTTTGCTTGTCTCAGCTTGAACTTCACGTATATCGAAGGGTCCTCCACCTCCTTATAGCCCTGTGCTACTTCATGACTGCTCAGCGTGGTCTCACACCTCGGGCAGTAGGGCACGACTTTATGCCCCAGATAAAGCAAGCCCTTTTTCCATATCTCTTTTAACGACCACCAGACCGATTCTATGTATTCGTTATCAGAGGTTACGTAGGGAGAATCCATATCTATCCAGAACCCCACTCGCTTCGTGGCATTCACCCATTCTTTTTCATATCGGAAAACCGAGTCCTTGCATTTGCGGTTGAATTTCTCTACCCCGTACTCCTCTATCTCACGCTTGCTGTTTACTCCCAGTTCCTTCTCCACCTCTATCTCCACGGGCAGACCATGCGTGTCCCATCCTGCTTTTCTTTCTACCCTGAAACCACACATCGTTTTATATCGCAGCACGAGGTCTTTCACAACCCTTGTAAGGATATGCCCGGGATGCGGGAGTCCATTCGCAGTTGGTGGACCTTCGACAAAAATGAACTTCTCACAACCTTCCCTGTGGTCTACACTGTGCTCAAACGTTTTATTTCTGTCCCACAGCCCCAATATTTCCTCTTCTTGTTGTATGAAATTTGGTCTTTGCGCTTCGCTCTTGAAATACGCCATTTCTTCCTTCACCTACACCTACACTGAACAATATGATATTTATGTTGGTAGGTTAATTATAAAATATTAAAGGTGATGAAGATGGAAGTGGAAAGAACAGATTTTTACAGAAGGAGCAAACTCTCATTTTTAGAAATTACAAGCCACTGAACATATTGGTGAATGCACTCACCTTAGACAAGTGTATGGAAGATTTTCAAGAAGAGTTTTTTTGTGCTATACGAAGCATACGCAAAAGAAGCAGACGAGAAATTAACCGAAGGTGCTAAGCGGTTGAAAATGATATTGTTAGACAGGATGGAGATATAACGCTCAAAATGACGTTTACGATTAAGACCGAGAAAATAAAAGCTGCTTTAACGAGTAAGGGCTTTGTCAAGGAGGAAAGGTCAGTCAAAACACACTTTTTATTTCCTCGTTGTTGATGGCAAGAAAACGGCGATTCACACGAAATTTAGCCGCGGCAGTAAAGAATATAGTAACAAGTTACTCTCGTTTATGCGTAAACAATTAGGATTTGACAAAATGAGAAACCGGAAAGACTTTATCAAATGCCCAATTTCCGAGGACGAGTATGTGAAAATTTTGAACAAAAGAGGTCGGATTTAGTATCGTTTTGTATAAACGAACTTCTCACAACCATCCTTCCTGGCTACGCTGTGAGCCTTTTGTTTTTACTTTAACTCCGCCAAATCATGGGGAACATATAATTAGCAACTGCAACATAAAGCATGCTTTTATGATTTAACGAGAGAATAAAACCGAAAAGCTTTTTATTTATATACCCCCTACGTAACTTTATGGGGAGCATAGAAGAGTGGGCGAGAAAGTGGTTGGAAAATCAGCGACACGCGGGTAAAACGTGTCTCGAAATCAAAACACGGGGATCAAAGAACTATGTCTATCATTCAACCAATCGTTACGATAAAGAGATAAAAAGAGGACGAAAAGTGTCAAAATACCTCGGAAGACTCGACAAAGAACGTGGATTTATTCCAAAGGGGCAAAATAAGCATGAGCACAAATATATCGCGGGTCCGCGAAATATTACCGAATACGGTAATTCGATGCTGCTACACAGAATGATGCAGGACATCAAACCTTTGTTGAAAGAGGGTTTTCCCGGCCACTGGGAGGAAATCTGCGCTCTTGCTATGGTGCGTGCTTCTGGCAATGTCCCGTTAAAACGTGCGAAAGATGCATGGGCGAAACTATACAACGCTGACGATACTAAAC
>CAZXYJ010000129.1:0-3602 GCA_964644925.1 uncultured Halobacteria archaeon
ATCAAATAGAGCGTGAAAAGCACGAGTGCTAACAGCACGCCTGTTCCTATCGCCACTTTCGGCACTTCTCCCGGATACATCTGCTTGAGCTCTTCCAAATCACGCGCGTATTGCCTATACGATGGATTGAAAAAAGGTCTCGTTACCACTACACCCACCATAGCCACCAGTATTCTTGACGCCGCCGTTGGATTCCTGCTGAACCATACCGCTGCATCAGCGAGTTTCAGCAAGCTTTTATCAATAAAATTCGCAACTGTCACTAACGGCTGCTCGCAGAACCATATAAATCCTCTTCCTGCCTTCCTGTAAAGGTAGTCTATGTCATACGTTATTCTATCGTGGGGCGAGAATACAAATTGCAGCGCGAGAAATCCCACCGCGGTCATCATCAGTAACTCCAGCGTGCCTATCGTATGCGCGAATCCGTATGCGTGATAGTGTAACGCTTCTCCTGCATAAGGCAGTATCCCATAGAGCATTTTTGGATATACTCCGATGGCAACGCAAAGGAACGCTACAGCACTCATCGCGATTAGCATGGGTAACGGTGCCTCTTTCGCTTCTATTTCATCGTTCTTCTTGAAGAACGTGAAATAAGTTAGTTTCAAGAACGAAAGGAACGTGCCCACAGACCCTAACAACAACATAAGTACAAGTATGTGCATTCCTTCCAGTTCCGCCGCGTGGATTACCATACCCTTGCTCACGTAGCCGTTAAACCCAGGCACACCGGAAATGGAAAACGCAGCTATCATGCACGTGATCATCGTTATCGGCATCTTCTTCGCCAGACCGCCAAGTTCTGTCAGGTTATGCCTTCCCGTACTGTATATCACCGCGCCCATGCACATGAACAGCAGCGCCTTATACAGGATATGGTTGAAAACGTGCGCGATTCCACCGTTTATGCCTATATACGTGCCTATTCCTATACCCGCTACCATGTAGCCAACCTGTGACACAATATGGTAGGAAAGGAGTTTCCGCACGTCGTTCTGCATCAGTGCGAATATAACGCCGTAGAGGCACATCACACCGCCCATGTACGCTACCGCTTCTACACCCGGGAAAGTCCTCGCAAGCACATACACACCTGTTTTTGTCGTAAATACACACATGAATACCGCACCCGCTATCGTTGCCTTCGGATACGAATCCGGCAGCCATGAATGAAGAGATATGAATGCCGTGTTTACTCCTATCCCTATGAGCAGAAGGAAATATCCTATGCCCGATTCTACGGGTCCAACCGTGATAGAACCCGTATTCATGTAATGTATCAGTATTCCCCCAAGAAGGGCACAGCCTCCAAGCAAGTGAAATATGATATATCGCATCCCCGCATTTGTCGCCCGCTCTGTCCGGCTGTACCATATCAGTCCGACCGAAGAGAACGCCATTATCTCCCAGAAGATATATAGCGTGAAAAAGTCACCGGCAAATACAGCGCCCAGCGCACTTCCTAAATACAGCAAGCCACATACAAGCTCTCCATTCTCCTTTACTATATCCAATGAGTATATTATCGCCGCAGCGCCGATTATGGCGAATATATAACCCATTATAAGGCTCAATGAATCGGCATGCAGGAATGTCAGCTCAAATCCCGGAAGAACAGAGAATACCCAGTTCGTCTGTGGTCTTATCAACGCCACCCCGATTAACCCAAGCGCAGCTAAGACGACAAGATATATCTTCCTCGCCTTGCCCGTCCCGAGCAAGGGTATCAATGCCGCTCCTGCAAAATAAATAAAGGCAGGAGGTACATTCGGTATGCTACTTATTAAATCTATCATTCTGCTTTCCCTCCTTTCTTTTTTAGGCTTCCTGCTGGCTCTCTACCAGCGATTTACCACGTTCTGAAAGCCGGTAGTATGTCTCATTTTCACGCTCTATCTCTTCCACAACACCTTGTTTGAGAAGAGATTTCGCTACATTAAGCCAGCCCGTACCTCTCAGTCCTTTAAGGACATTTTTGGAGTCTATCCCTGTGTTCTTAGCAATCTCAGCAGGATGCGAAGCCTCTGGATAATCGTTGTACAAATACATCATAATCTCACTTCGTACCCTGCTCTTTCTAAGAGACTGAGATACATCCCCCAATCCCGCTTTTTTACTTCTATCAAACATTTTTTTTTTGATCCCTCCTTTCTTTTTTGTTTTCTACCCGACCTAAATCCAAAACACACCGTACGTCATTGCCATGAGCGCATACGATGCGCCAAAAGCTATCGAATACAGCATCGCAGTCCATATCGCTAACGTTCGGGTATCCTCCAGGTAACCGCTCTTCTCTAATTCCAGCATGTGACGCACCGGATTAGGATGCGTTACAGTCGCCCCCGCCTCATCAAACATTACCCGGGTTGCAAGCATCGGGTTCCTGCCAAAACAGCTCCACGAGTCCAAAATTCTATCTATTCCTATTTCCATTTTCTTCTTTTCCCTCCTATTTTTTTATCCCCTTTTTTTATCCCCTTTTCAGCACATACACATGTGCTTGCATATACATATATATATGTAGGTATATAAAAGCTTTTCTATTTTTTCAAAAAAAATATCGAATACCCAACGAAAATCGTATTTGTATAGAACCACAAGATTAACACAGAAGGGGGAAAAATGGAAGATACGACTGAAAAGTGGCTTTATCAGTAGTTCCGAAAGTAGCTCCGGTTTTATGATGCCCTAATTTTTAGCCTTTGCTTTCCCCCTTCATCGCTTTTGGGGAATAAATGGCTTTGCACCTTTATTCATGTTTGCACTTTTAATCATGCATCTGCACTTTTAATCAACAAAAAGTAGTATTTTAGGTGCAAAGCAGGGATAAAGGTAAGGTGTATATAGTCCTGAAGTCAATACTTTACTATACCGCATTGAAAGGTGGGTAAAAAAAATGGAACGGGATAGAAACAATCTACTTTCCATTGTAGTTATCGGTGTCATGTTGATAGCTATTATTTTAGCAGCCGCACAGTTTGTTGGAGAAGGTACTAAAAGTGTGATAAGTGTTAGTGGGACGGCTTCTGTATCTGTAATGCCTAATAAAGCTGATATTTTTGTGAAGATAGTGAGTTTAGAGGACAATGCTACGGATGCTCAAAGTGTAAACGCAGAGATTAGTAATAGAGTAATAGCTGCTTTGGAAAAAGAAGGAGTTAAGGAAGAGGATATTGAGACCAGCAGCTTTAGATTATACCCAAAGCAAAAGTGGAATGAAGATGAAGAAACTTATAAAACCGTTGGCTATGAAGTTATTCATATTTTAAAGGTGGAAACGTTAAACGTTGAAGAGGTTGGGGATTTATTGGATAAGGCTGTTGAAGCGGGTGCTAATGGTGTTGATAGAGTTAGTTTTAGCTTGACAAAAGAAAAACAGAAAGAAATAAATGCACAAGCATTGAAAATGGCTTCTTTAGATGCAAAGACAAAGGCGGAATCGATTACTGACAGTTTAGGCGTAAGACCTGGTAAAATAAGCAGGATAAGCGAGTCAAATTTCTTTTACGAGGGTTATGATTATTACCCAGGAGCTGCTGAAATAGAAGAGCCCGTGCCCGTGCCGAAAGCCGCTACACCAATATCTCCTGGTGAAGTAG
>CAZXYJ010000130.1:0-1845 GCA_964644925.1 uncultured Halobacteria archaeon
ACATCCGCCACCCATATCATTGCGGCACCCGCGTCATGCTCGCGGAAGAACGAGATAAAAGGAGCAGGGGTTTTCTCTGTTGGAACAACAATTACGTTTTCGTTTCCGTTTCCCTTCTCCTCCTCTGCTTCTGAGTTCTCCATTTCGTCTACAAACTGAGGAACAAACTTTATAGATGGGAAAATGAAGATGTGCATGCTTCTATGCTTGTTTTGATTTTTGTATTTGTTCACCGCTATCATTTCGATATGCCCCTTTTTAGGCACCGTGTTTTCTACTTGATACTCGCATCGTTCTATGAACTCTTTCACCACACGCTTTAGCGCACTCGTGGGGCTCCGTATCCTTGCCCAGCGCAAAAAAGCCTCCTCCAGCTCATTACTCATGTATCTATGCGTGGGCACGCAGTAAAACACCTCACCTTGATAATTTATCCGTGTATGCATGTCAGGAGAAAAAACAGAGACCTTTTCGGTACTTGTTATGCTTTTGAAAATCACGTCTTCTAAAGTTCCGTCCAATTTGCTCTCCAGATTGGCTCTTTCGGCACCGGTGAGCAGCGATTTTATACTTTCGCGTATCTTCAAAACGAGTTCGCCTTCTGATATTACGTTGTACGCCGACAAATAAGCAGCGAGTTCGTCAAACACCTTCAATAAAGCATCGTATTTCATTTCATATCCTCCGTGATTATCATTAATATCATATTAAAGGTAGAAAATATAAACACAGAAAAATGGTCGAGAAATTTGCACATCGTATTGCAGACATAGATATTTCTGGCATAAGGAAAGCATTCGAAACCGCATCTGGCAAGTTCTTCAACCTGGGTCTCGGCGAACCTGACTTCGATACACCGGCGCATGTAAAGGAAGCCGCTATACGAGCACTTAACGCTGGATTTACCTCTTATACCTCTAATAAAGGCATAGCGGAACTGAGAGCGGCGATATGCGATAAGTTCAAACGAGATAACGATTTTTCCGTTAGCCCCGAAGAGATAATAGTTACGGCTGGTGCGAGCGAAGCGTTACATATAGCACTCCTTGCAGTTGTAGAAAGAGGAGATGAGGTGCTGATACCGAATCCCGGGTTTGTTTCGTTCGCACCACTAACGAAATTGGCAGAGGCGAAGCCAGTCGGTGTTACGTTAAGCGAAAGCGAAGGCTTCACGATGCCCTCCGAAGCAGTAAAGGAAAAAATCACGCCAAAAACAAAAGCGCTCATAATAAATTCCCCTGCTAATCCCACGGGTGCGGTGGAAAGCGAGGAGAACATAAAAGCACTCGTTGACATCGCCCACGACCATCGCATAACCATCATTTCCGATGAGGTTTATGAGCATCTTATATACGATGGCTTGAAGCACATGAGCCCTGCGAGATTCTCTGACGCAGGGGTCATCACGGTGAATGCGGTCTCAAAGACCTACGCAATGACCGGGTTCAGACTGGGTTATCTTGCCGCTCGTGAAGAATACGTAGAGCAAATGCTGAAAATCCATCAGTATATTCAGGCATGCGCATCTTCAATTTCGCAACACGCTGCGTTGGCTGCTATTTCGGGTCCGCAGGATGGTGTAGCAGAAATGAGAAGCGAGTTCAAAAGAAGACGCGATTTTGCCGTTGATGCTCTTCACGATATGGAGATGACGTTCAACACGCCAAAAGGAGCTTTTTATATCTTCCCTCGTGTAGGTGATGAGCAAGAATTTGTAGATACGTTGAAGCAGAGAGGTGTAATAGTCACACCAGGGTCGGCATTTGGAACTATGGGTAAGAATCACGTGAGAATATCGTATGCTGCGAGTTTTGATGATTTAAAGCGAGCTTTTGCAATAATGAA
>CAZXYJ010000130.1:1945-3594 GCA_964644925.1 uncultured Halobacteria archaeon
GAATATCGTATGCTGCGAGTTTTGATGATTTAAAGCGAGCTTTTGCAATAATGAAAGAGGTAGTGAATTTTTAAGATGAATCAAACAAACATACCCCCATTCCCTATTGGCTATTGGCTATTCCCTATTCCCCAAGTCCTTTATAAGGTCTTCTCATCTGCTTACCACACCTCAGGCAAGTTGTCGTAATGTAATCGCCTCGGAGGCGAATGCGTGCATTCTCACCCGGGACTAAGAAGGCATAGCAACCGTTACAAATCCGCATCTTTAAATGATGTGGTATTTGTACCCTATACCGCATCCCAATTTTTCGCGCAAGCTGCACGTATCTATCACTCCTCCTGCTTCTCCCTTTCATCTTATTTTCTCTCGCATCTGCTTCTGCGAGTTCGAACAGCCGCTCTATCCGCTGTAAGGCAATGTCTTCTATTCTTCCTTTTCTACTCCTTTTCTTCATAAGTTCAATCCAAATATTCTTAGTAAAGAGAAACTTAAAAGAGAAATTGCATTTTATGGATATAGCCACCAGAAATGAAAGAAGAGGAAAGGAATAAAAAGCTCAAAACGGCAAGAACCATAGCGGATTATCAATTTGGCCGCGGTGCCGGTGAAACCCTGTTCCCTGATACGGATACCGTGGAATTTATGCTCTCAAAGACAAGAAGAATATCGCAGATAAAAGATAACGGAACGCGAATAGCAACCCTGAGGAGCGCTGACGGACTACTAACACTGAGTATAGAAGGAGCAAAGAGATTGCACCGGTTTTTTGAATATCCAGGAATACGAGTGGTTATGAACGAAGAGAGCAGTGAATTTATAAAGGAAGGGGGAACCGCGTTTTGCAAACACTTAATCGACGCCGACCCCGCGATACGGGCTTACGATGAGGTCATATTGGTGGATGAGCACGATAATCTACTTGCCACGGGAAAAGCTATGCTATCGGGAGAAGAGATGAAAAAGTTCGAGCACGGTGTAGCAGTAAAAGTGAGATATGGTGCCTCATAGGGCTAAGCTTATGTTATATTATAGTATAACAAATAGTGATATTTCTTTGGTAAAGCTTTTTTGTAGATAACAAGGTTTAAAAACGAATGAGGGTGGGGATGGAGAAAGAGGAGGGTAAAAATCCGATAGAAGGAGCAATCGGGGACGAGCTAAGAAAGAGCGGGCTGAGTCTTGGTACCGCAGAATCTTGCACGGGTGGACTGCTGTCGCATAGAATAACAAATGTCTCGGGCAGTTCAGACTATTATAAAGGCGGCATCGTGGCTTATTCAAATGAGGTAAAGCAAAAAATCCTACACGTTGCTGAGAAAACATTGGAAGAAAAAGGCGCGGTGAGTGCAGCGTGCGCGCGTGAGATGTCGAGCGGAGTAATAAAGCTGCTGGATGCAGATATCGGGATTGCAACCACGGGCATTGCTGGACCCACAGGGGGAACGCCGGACAAACCCGTTGGATTAGTTTATATAGCATTGGCAACAAAAGAATACGTCTACCATGAGAAACATATTTTCCAGGGGGATAGGGGAGAGAACAAACGCGAAGCGGTAGACGCTGCACTTGAGATGTTAAAAGCATCTCTAAAAAGGGCTCGTAGCTCAGAAAGGTAGAGCAGCGGGCTTTTAACCCGTCGGTCGCGG
>CAZXYJ010000131.1:0-3556 GCA_964644925.1 uncultured Halobacteria archaeon
CTCAACTACGACAAATATCTCCTGAATGCTTCTTTTGCTGTGAGCCAATAGCTTGAATCCAGAAGGAGTCTCTCTTTGAAATCTCAGTTCTGGATGCCGTGTGCCTCTTGAATGAGAATACGATATCAAAGCAGGTATAATCTTTTCCACTCCTTCTATCTCAGAGATTTGTTCCAAAAGGGGCAGAATGCCCTCTATAATTCCGTGCTTTCGTTTAACGCCATGCTTAATGTATCTGAATCTCGTCATTTAAGATTATTCCAGAACGGTATCCGCATCAGAATAGGGTGGCGAACAGAAACACAAGAATCGTACTTTTTTATCTGCAAAAATCCGGTGCTTCTCTTCAGGAAGTATGACCACCGTATCGCCCTCGGAAACCTCTTTGGACTTGCCTTCTATTTCCATAATTCCTCTACCCTCCAGAATGTGGTATATTTCCTCAGCAGTCATGTGAAAATGGCGTTTCGTTTCCTGATAAACCGTGGCTTCTGCCAAACTCATCCTCGCGGATTTGTATAATTCCCGTATCTCAGAGCCATCCTTTGCTATAAAAGGGCGTTTTGATTCCCTGCTCTCTATTCTTTTTCTCGCCATAGCCGCACGGTAAATGAATATTCATCTTCAATTAAATCGGGTTCTATGCCATTATGTTCAAGCATACCCGCAATAATCTTCCTTGGAACTCCAAGACCCGTTGCCTCAACATAATGATAATCTCGGAGTACTTCCTTGATAAGCTCATTACGCGACACCCGGCACCCTGCTTTCATTCGTTCTATCGTTACCGTGTTGGGAAGTCTCCCGGGACTGATCACTTCCAGACGGTCACGGTAAATAGATAGCTCGATATCTGTCCCACTGATGGTATAATCCCGATGTGCAATCGCATTGACGATCGTTTCTCTAATGACTTCTTCTGGATAATCGGGTTTATCTATGCGTCTACCTTGCACCAGATATGATTTGGAACGTGTATTTCTGCGAACGAATTCTATCGCTCGCTCCACCAGGCCCGTATCCACTATATCTTCCTCGCCCGCAAGTCTGGCTACTATTGGCCCACGGATGGTCTTTCTCTCAACTGCTTCGTAATCCTTTTCCGCACCCGGGTAAGCAACAGCAGAAATACCCGCCTGAGGGAGATAGCGATTAGGATTTTTCCCAAAAAGCAGTATTCCCCCTACCGTAGGAATCGCTTTATCGCGGGATTCAACCATAATCTCTGTATTTATAAGTAACGTCTCCCATTGCTCAATTTCCTCTTGTTCCGGGCAATCTTGTCCACGTATATCCCTGAAATAGTTTATGAGTCGGCTCATGTCCATATCTTTCAAGGAGGAACCAGGAGCAGGTTTAATATCGTACCGAAGTACGCCGGACGCCTGATAGAGTCTTTGTTCTTGTTCACGACTCGCTTCCCGCGAAGTGCTCCCTAATCGCACGAATGTAACCCATCGGCTTCCTTGACGAGCTTTGTATGGTTTATCCGGGCTATCTTCTGGAATTGAAATCACTCCAATCTTTTTATCGCCTTCGCATACAACAATCTCAAAATATGGAATAATTGCCGGCTGGATATTATTAGAACAGATATTCATTATCCATTCTTCTATATCTGGACGTGTCAGTCCTGTAACAGTGCCATCTTTTTCAACACCAAGAAGAATGCAGCCACCTTCAAGATTCGCTAATGATACAATCTCCTTTGCTAAGCTTTGAGGATGCACATCATCCCTCTTAAATTCGACACCCGAACTTTCACCGTTTCGAATAATTTCCATTAATTCTGTTCTATTCATAACCATCGCCTATCCTCGATAATTAGTATTTGTATGGATAAGGGGTATATTAAATTAAATTTAGCATTGTTGATTTTTATTTCACAAGAACATGAACGCAGCCACGGCATACGGCTGGAAAAAGAAAATCCTCCGAATAGACCTTTCCGAATCCGAAAGACCAATAGACCGCTTCGTACCTGAGCAGTCTTTACTTAATGATTATCTCGGCGGTCGGGGGCTGGGAGCGAAAATAGTGTATGATGCGGGACGTGTTGAACCGCTCTCACCCGCTAACCTGCTTGTATTCGCTGCAGGTCCGTTAACAGGCACCTCAACACCCTCCTCGGGCAGGGTTTCACTGTCCACAAAATCGCCGTTGACAGGCACGATATTCGATTCTAACTGCGGTGGTTCATTTGGTCCCGCGATGAAAAAAGCAGGATACGATGCGATAATTATTGCAGGCAAATCACCGGAACCGGTATTTATAGAAATAGAAGATGACCGCGTGGAGCTAAAATCCGCAGAGACGCTGTGGGGCGAGAACGTAAAAGCGACCACGGGATTTCTAAAACAAAAGGGCAGCGGCAGCAGCAACGGTAGCGTTGCTTGTATCGGCAGGGCGGGCGAGAAACTTGTGCCGCTGGCTTCTATCATTTCGGATGCGACACACGCTTTTGGACGCGGCGGCGTGGGTGCGGTAATGGGCTCGAAGAACCTGAAGGCAATCGTGGTGAAGGGCACGGGAAAAGTGGAAATCTCTGATAGAGCGGAATTTTCAAAGCAAAAGAAAGCGATTAACCGGCTGCTGATTGCATGCCCGACGATAAGCAAAGGGCTGTCGGTTTTTGGGACGCCGTTTTTGGTGAAGATAACAAGCTGGATGAACGTACTTCCGATAGCAAATTTCAGGACGGGCGAGCCAGAGCAGGATTTCAATCTCAAGCCCTTCTTTGCAAAGACCATAGAAAAAGAGCGAGCACCAAAAAGGAGTGCATGTTATTCCTGTCCAATTGCATGTAAAAGGGAAGATAAAAAAGGTGGAGAACTGCCAGAATACGAAACAGTTGGTTTAATGGGTGCAAACATTCAAAATCCTGATTATGAGGCGGTTGTAGAAGCGAACCGGCTCTGTAACGATTACGGCGTGGATACGATTTCAGTAGCGGGTGTTATGGGCTGTTATTCGGAGTTACGCGACAAAGGTATCTCGCCTGAAGAACTTGTAAACTTGACGAGGATGGTAGGAGACAAACAAGGCGTTGGAAGAGAGCTTGGCAGGGGTGTGCGTTCCTTTGCAGCATCAGAAGGACGTCCGGAGACGGCGATTCAGGTAAAGGGGCTTTCTCTGCCTTCTTATGACCCGCGAGGTGTAAAAGGGCTGGGGTTTAGCTACGCCACTTCCAATCGCGGTGGATGCCATACAAGAGCTTATCTTGTCGCACCGGAGATACTGCGAAAACCAAAGGCGATTGACCCTTATACGCTTGCGGGAAAAGCAGGGCATACAAAAATATTCCAGGATAGGTTTGCTGCGGTTGATTCGCTCGTGGTCTGTAAATTCGCATTCCTCGGTGCGGGTGAGGAGGAATATGCGAACATATTGAGTGCCGTTACGGGTGTAGACTATACGTCAGAAGATTTGATGCTCGCCGGCGAGCGGATATGGAACGTGGAACGGCTGTATAATGTAAGGGAAGGGTTTGGTAAAGCGGATGATGTTTTGCCTGATCGGTTCTTTGAGGAGAAGGTGAATGGAAGAGTAATAGATA
>CAZXYJ010000132.1:0-3502 GCA_964644925.1 uncultured Halobacteria archaeon
GCTTTTTTCACTTCTTCGCGGTATCTCGCAGGTGTGTAAACGCCCACTTTATAATTTTCTCGGAATGCCTGACTGAGCATTGACACGAGCGATGAAACCTCATGTAAACTCTTAATTTCTCGTGCGCTCTGCTCTCGACCCCGTAAACCCTGTATGGGCTTATCAACGACAACCTTCGCCACGCTTTCTTTTAATTCATCTCCTTTTTCTCCTTGAAAGTCCAGTATAACATATTTCTCGTCCACACCCGCTCGCTTGCTTATCTCCTCTTCTATTTCTTTTCTTCGCTTTTCTTCACTCAGTTGTGCTACTACATCCTCATTTAGCTCGTTTATGCCTTTATATACCGCACGTTTGAACAGTTGCCGCTTGTTTATCCGTTCCACCATCTTCTCCGAGTAGCCTTTCGCATTCCGCAGCGCAATGTTTATTTCCGAATCGTCCATCCTTCTTAATGCCAATGCGTATTGCCGGATGTGGTCCTCAGATTCAGATTTCGATTTGACGAAATACTCCAGTGCTTTCGAAAACATCAACTGTGCTATTCGGCTCGTGTGATGTTTATAAACCGTAGGATACATCAAGAAACGAGAAAAGAGCAAATATTCCGCAGGTAGTATTCCCTTTTCTGTTATAACGACTTTACCATTGACAAAATCCAGCCCTTGAATGATCCGTATATTGTCAACAACGCCGTATGCCACGCCGGTATAATATGAATCGCGGACTAAATAATCCATCTTATCCACGTCTATTTCACCGTTTAAAACTTTTGATAGGTCCCTCTCGCCCTCCTCGCATTCCGCCCTCCTTTCGCCTTTTATGTATCCCGCTATCTTTTGCTTGTCTAAAGAAAGCTCATCCAGGACTTCTGCAATAGTTTTAGCGGATTCAACTTCAACTTTAACTTCGAGTTCTTGTTTGAATATTATGTCTTCTATGTCCTCATGGCTGTTTCCGGTGATTTTTTTTATTACGGGTTCTGTCACGTGCGAATAAGGACCGTGCCCGATATCGTGGATTAAGGAAGCAACGATAAGCTCCTGCTCTTCTTCTTTCGCTACTTCCAGCCGGTCGAGCAGAAGGTTCATCAAATGATAGACGCCGAGCGAATGCTCAAATCTCGTGTGGTTTGCACCGGGATAAACCAGATAAGAAAAGCCAAGCTGTCTTATTCTTCTTAATCGCTGCATCTCCACGGTATCTATTATCGCGATTGCAAGGTCGTCTATTTCTATGTATCCGTGTATGGGGTCTTTTATTACCTTTTGCATGAATCTGTTCTTTTCCGCTTATTAGGAAAGGAAAGATTTTGTTTAAGAATAAGTTGCATATACACTAATAAATGGAATAAAGGAGTAATGAAGGAGGGACAAAAGAGTCATTTGAGTCCAAGCTGCTCTCTGATTAGTTCGCAAAGGCTGTTCTTGAGTTCCGAATGCCGAGGTACAGGTGCTTTCTTTCCGTTTTCAGGATTTATGAATATGTCATGCTTTTTGCCATGCCGGTTCAAATAGCATCCTGCATCCGCTAATTCCCTGAGTAGTTCACGCCGTTTCACACTTCTATACCTATTTCTTTGGTCTGTGTTTGCGCCATAGCCCAATGCGAAAACTCGTCTTTCACCATTAAGTAGTACACATCGCGAACATTCTCTTCTAACTCTTCCAGAGACTTGCCCTGGCTAAATACGCCGGGAACTTCTTTCAGTCTGCCAACATACCAATTGTCGTCTATCCAATATTCCAATGTAAAATGCTTCAACATAGTCGGTTCCACCTCACCTCACTTTCTTACTTCTATTTTTAGATATATACGGCATAATATATATTTGTAGCAAGGAAACAGACAAGAAAAAATAAATTATAGACACAGATTAACGCAGATTAACACAGACAGATAATAAGAATCAACAATGCTAAACTTAGATAAGTCCACGTAAATCCGTGTAAATCAGTGTCTTAAATGGAAGGAAGCTATACTTTATATACAAACACAAAAAATGAACATAACCGTCTTAGGAGGACACAAAGAAATCGGTGGGAACAAGATATTAGTGGAGCATAAAGGAACGAAAATTTTATTGGATTTTGGTATGAGTTTTAGTCAGGCGGGAAAATATTTCTCGGAATTTTTACAGCCACGGAAATGTGCTTCATTAACCGATTTTTTCGAGTTTGGCTTGCTGCCGCGGATTAAAGGGATTTACCGTGAAGATTATCTCAGCCACATGAATATGGCGAAAGAGGAGCGGGACGTGGACGGGGTTTTTATCTCACACGCCCATGCAGACCATGCACAATACATCCATTTCTTACGATTTGATATCCAGATTTATTGTACCAGAGCAACCGAAGTCATTTTGCGTGTTTTAGAAGAAACAGGAAGCAATCCGCTCTCTGAATTGGTTACTGCCTGTGAAGCGTTCACGTTTTACACTAACAGGAAAGGGACACTGAGCAGAGTTACCCGAAGGAATACTGATTTTGTTCACGTGCGAGATATTGAAGTAATGGAAGCATACCAAAAAGTAAAGGTTGGGTCTTTAGAAGTGGAACTGGTGCCGGTAGACCATTCTTTGCCCGGTGCTTGTGGCTATATTGTCTATTCAGACGCCGGGAATTTAGTTTATACCGGCGATATTCGGTTTCATGGTTCAAATCAGGAATTAAGTAAGGAATTCGTAAAGAGAGCAAAAGCAGCGGAACCACGATGGCTGCTGTCGGAAGGAACGAGAATAGACAGCGAGGAGAAAGATAGTGAAGAAGGAGTTAAAAGGAAGATTGCCGAATTTATTGCCGAATCAAAATTTCAGCTGGTTTTTGTCGAGCATCCAATCAGGGATTTAGACCGCGTAACGAGTATTTTTGAGGCGGCAAAAGAGAACAACAGGCACTTTGTAGTTAATCTCAAACTTGCGTATCTGATAAACGAGTTGGATGATTTATGCCCCTTCTCTCTGGACGAAGTTGAAATTCTCGTACCCCGGAAGAGCTGGGGTTTGATTGATAAAGAAGGAATAGACAGTAAGTTAGTTGAACAGGACTATTCGGTTTGGGAAAGGGGGTTTATCAACCGGGCGAATTGCATCACATACCGCGAATTGCAGAGAAATCCCGCGAAATATGTCGTTTCAATGAGTTTGTGGGAATTGAATCAACTTACGGATATAAAACCCAGCCGGGATGTGATATGGATAAAATCGTCTTGTGAGCCGTTCTGCGATGAGATGGAATTAGACGAAGAGAGGAAGCGGAATTGGTTAGACCATTTCAAGATAAAAGAATATTTTGCTCATGCTTCGGGTCACGCATCGGGAGATGAAATCCGAGCAATGATTAAAGAGATAAATCCCAAAGAGCTGATTCCTATCCATACGGAACATCCGGAATTGTTTTACTGTATATAAAGTATAACTTCTTTCCATTTTTTCATTTCTTAAGGACGATATGGAAGAAGTGGTTGTCACATCGGTTATTCTCTTCCCTTTTCTCTTCTTCTG
>CAZXYJ010000133.1:0-1844 GCA_964644925.1 uncultured Halobacteria archaeon
TCATCTATCTGTGTTAATCTGCGTTAATCTGTGTCTATAATTTATTTTCTGTTTTCTTGGCTGCCAGGCGATGTGCATCTTCTACCCAAATGCCATTTTGCGACGTTTATCAGGGTCATCAAAACCGACCTCTTCCACATCAAAATGTTCAGCGTCAAAATCTCCACCAAGCCACTCCAGCATTTCTTCATGCTCCTCATGCTCGGGATTTCGTATGATTTCTAAAAGCTCTTCATACCCCCAGATTCCACCACAATCTTCTGGCGGACATGCTCTTTTTCCTTTTATACATATCGGATACGTAACCCCTTTTTCTCTGGGAAGTATCTTTTCCAATTGTATTTTGTGTTCCCAACTATCACCGAAATCATATACGTAATCTGCCGTTCGATTTTCCATCGAAAAATAGTCCGCTATTTTTTGTCCCCCATCTGGAAGAACTTCTTCACCAAAATCTTCATTCGGGCTTCCTATATTCACCGTTAAACCCGTTGACGGATTTACCAGCTCGAATTCATGCAGATGGTAATCTATCCAGCCCATAGCGTCTTGAATGGCGACGTGTAGATCCCAAAATGTATAAGTTTCCGGGACCTGTATCCGACGCCAAATCGGTGGTTTGATTCCATTCAGCGTGATCTTAAATTGGTACACTTGCTTGTATTTCGTTTTCATTTTTCGCGATTTCTCCTTCTCTTGTTATCTTAGATTGTTTATACTTTTATCTTATAGGTATATATCCACTTTTTGCGATTTTGAATCGGTTAGGCATATTCATTCCTCAAAACTATCCTGCAGCTCTGCTTTTCTTTGTTCGAGCGATGCCACCTGGGTTTTCAACCTCTTCAACTCTTTATTGGTCTGTGCCAACTCTTTCTTGATTTTTTTCTTCTTAAGGTAGTTGCTACCGTATTTTTCATCTACAAATGCTTCTACTTCACTTCGAACCAGCCTCAAATATGGGTTCCCGAATACATTATTAATGCGGTAGTGTAGTTTGCCATCCTCAATGCCTTCAATAATTTCCTCCTGTGTAAATCCAAATTCTTTTCGAGCAGACTTATCGCTAAGCGTAGCACCTTTCTTAAACCAGGCGGAATTTGCTTCTTCGGAATGCATCTTATTTCCCCTCCAAGGGACTTCTTATTTCTAATACAGGATAACCCTATTCAAAGTTTACTAAATTGTATCCGCGTAATCCTCTTTAATATGCCTTTTTTCTTGGCGTGATTGACGAAACAAATATTTGATTTCGCCTAATGGTTTGCAGATATGCGAAGTTGTCCGACAGGGCAATTTGGGTGAGCGGTAACGAACCGCATACCAGCTGTTAAGTGACTGACCTCGTTAGGGGCAAGGAAGCGTTAGCGACCGCAGAGTGCCCAAGCACATCAATGCGCGAGATGTATTATAGCCTGAGCAGATAACCGTTTCTTTTTAGCCACTCTTTGTGCTTTTCATAATCGGGCATTAACATTTTCACTTTATTCCAGAACATTTTTGTATGATTTTTTTCTTCGAGATGAACAAGCTCATGGACAACAACATAATCAACGACAGATAAAGGAGCCATGATTAGACGCCACGAAAAATTCAAATTCCGTTTAGAAGAAGAGCAAGAGCCCCACCTTTTCTGTGCTTTTGTGATGTTTATGTTATTATATTCAAATCCGCTTTTTTGTGCGTACCATTTCGCCCGTTCCGAAATTTTTTCATGTGCTTTCTTCCTATACCATAGAATAAAAACGTGCCGTTCATTTGGTAAAAGATCTCTTGAAAGGCAAAATCCATTTCCTAATTTCAAGGCTGTTTCCTGTTCATCAACTATTGTCAATTTGTAATAT
>CAZXYJ010000133.1:1854-3484 GCA_964644925.1 uncultured Halobacteria archaeon
ATATTTACCAAGATAAAGAAAACCTTCACCATTCACGAATTCCCTGGTGGAAAATTTAGGGTCTCTTCTCAGGATGCTGTTTTTATTTTTCTCGATCCAGTCTTTACGTTTTAAAACAACTCTTTCTATGGTTTCGTCATTAACATAAAAAGGTGCTCTTACTATTAAAGTAGCATCGTCTGTTATCTGTAAAGCGATGCTCTTTCTCTCTGTTCTGACGATTTTTTCGATTTCTATTTCAATTTCAGTGTCCACAGTATCACCGCCTATAAACATGATATGCGAGTTCCATCAATTTTTGTGCTATTTCATTCCTCTTGTTAACTAATCCTAAGTATGGTTGACTTCTTTCTTTAACAAAATAATGCGAAGGTGTTTGTTTACTAACGCTGCTTATTGAATTTAGTAAACGAGAAATTACAAAGCTTCTCAATCTCTTTTGTTTTGTATAGTTCTCCCAGAAGTCCACTAATTTTGTCTCTCTCTTTATAATTTCGGTAGCATCCTTGGTCAAACTCACCAGGAAATAAATATCTTTGTTTTCAAGTTTTTCTATCGGGGTTTTTCCGTATATTTCATTTTTCAGTAGCCCAAAGAAGGGCATTTCTTTTTTGGGATTAAAACCAAAAGTCTCCTCCGCTTCTCTACCTTTCTTCATCTCTTCTATGATTTTACCATATTCTATGGCAAGAATATCCCAGTTCTCTTTATATTGCTCAAGTATTTGCTTTAATTTATCAGAAAATCGTTCATAAAACTCCGGGTCCGCGTCGTAGTGTCTCTCAATGTGCTCTATGATTGCATATTTAACTTCCTCCGCTCGTGCCCTGCTGGACTTCTTTCTTTTTACATCAGTGAGAAACTTGTCAGATAACAAAGGAAGTGGAGCTATCTTTGGGTTCACACCTTTTGAAATGAGATATTCCTCAACAATTTCTCTTATTTTTCTGCTTGCATCCTTAATGCTGAGTTTGTCATCTCTGTATCTGTTTCTTGCGGATTGCTTGATAAAACTAATGATTTTGAGGTCAGTAGCATACTTTAATGCCTCAGGATCAGGGAGGACTTTATCCATTACGCTGTTAAATCTCCTGACCAGGGCTATAAACTCGTTTCTTGTCTCTTCATCAACGAGAAGGTCAACACACTCCTCAATATCCTCTCTCCAGTTCTCGCCAATGTCATATTCCTTAAAGAAGTTGCTGATAAGATTGTGAATAAACTTTAACTCATCAATGCTTTTTGATTTATCTACGATGACCTGTGTGATTTCCTCAATATCCTCATTCGCATATATTGAAAGAGCCTCTTTTAGACGCTTCAGCACTCCGACATAATCTACAACAAAACCACAGCTTTTGTTCTTGTAAACCCTGTTCACTCGGGCAATTGCCTGCAATAGCGTATGTTCTTTTAAGACATTGTCCAGATACATTACCTGCTCAATTTCCGCATCAAAACCCGTTATAAGCATGCTTTGAACCACAAGTATGCCAACATCTCCTTTAATTTCGCGTTCACCCGTCTTGTCAAATGGCAGTTTAAAACTTCTGATTATCTTGTCGTGTCTATTGGTGTCTGTATAAGGCTGATATTCAGAAGTATCGTTCGGAGTCCCTGAAATCACCAC
>CAZXYJ010000134.1:0-3474 GCA_964644925.1 uncultured Halobacteria archaeon
AATAATTTTCGGAATGCAGCTCCGCTATCCTTCTTTCCAACTCCTCTAAACTCCTTTTTACTCCCTCTTCCTTCGCTTCTATCAAGTTCTCGTCCCTGTTCAAATCCCGCGTAAACCTCGTTTCTATCGTCTTCCGCACCTGCTCTTTCGCAGGTCCGCCGTACACATTCCTCTTTTCTATGTTTGAACAGACGTCCATCGCCTCCTTTACGTCCTCCTCGGTCAGTCCCAGCTCACTGAGTTTTTTACCGGTGACGTCCACCGCGAGCGCATCTATTTTACGCAGTATATCTCTTCCTGATTCCAATTCATGGATTCCTTTATGCGTTAATAAAACAGGAGCCAGTGACGATACAATCTTATGCGCTGTTCTAAATGAAATCCCTGTCGTTCGGACAATGGTATCCGCCAATTCTGTTGCGGTGGTGAACCCGACCCGCGTTTTCTTCTTCATTTCTTCCTTCTTCGGCTCCAGTCCCGCTACGATATGGCTCATCACGGATACCGAAGTCGCAGTGGTTTCGGTCGCTTTCAATAGGTGTGTCGTAACCTCCTGCAAATCGCGGTTGTATGCGTAGGGTAACGCTTTGCATATAGAGAGTGCGCTCATTAAACATCCATATACCGTGCCTGTTCTCGACCTGACGAGTTCAGCGAAGTCGGGGTTTCGTTTCTGCGGCATTATGGAACTCCCGGTTATGTAGTCTTCGGGAACACGCACAAAATTGAATTCCGCGGTGCTCCACAGTATTGTCTCTTCGGCAAGTCTGCTCAGGTTGGTCATCAGATTGGCAAAGCATGCAATCGCTTCGATAACGAAATCCCGTGTGGATACGGCATCCATGGAATTCGGCATCACGGAATCAAACCCTAAGAGTTTCGCAGTGCTCGCACGGTCTAACGGGAAGCCGGTGGAAGCAAAAGCAGCAGCACCTAACGGGCTTACGTTTGTGCGCTCGTAAACCGTCACGAGCCGCGTAAAGTCGCGTGCGAACGCATCGGAATATGCAGATAAATGATGTGCGAGTGTAGTTGGTTGTGCATGCTGCAAATGCGTGTAACCTGGCATCACGGTATCCACGTGCTCCGCAGCTTTCGCTATTACCGCGCTTCTTAACTCGTTCACGTCTTTCATAAGCTCTATCAGGTCGTCACGCAGCGCAATCCGTATGCACGTGGCTACTTCATCATTCCTCGAGCGCCCGGTATGCATCCTGCCGCCGGTGCCCTCGCCCAGTTCGCGTATCAGTACCGATTCAATCGCCGTGTGCACGTCGTCGTATGCGTGTGCAAGCAGTTCTTGCTCGATAAACTCCGTCGCACCACGCTGCTCTATCGCGATTAAACCGTTCAGAATGTCCCGCGACTGTTCACGGCTTATTATGTCCCGCTCTTCTAACATCACTACATGCGCCTTGTCCACGAGCACGTCCGCATGAAATATCCATCTGTCCGAATCAAGCGACAGGATATAATCCAAATTCTGCGTAAGTTTGTCTTCTGTTGTCATTGTATATAACGTATAATTTCCTTCTATTTAAGACACAGATTTACACTGATTTACGCTGATTTTTTCTTTTGGTAGGTTGGATGAGCTGCTATTTTTAACGGCATTAATCTTTTCATCTGTGTTAATCTGCGTTAATCTGTGTCCTTAATTTATTTTCTGTTTCCTTGATAGCTCCGAGAAGCCCTTGGAATAACGGACAGGTAGAAGGATTTAACAGCGTATTTTCGAAGAAATTCTGGAATAAACTGCAATTCAGCGATGAACAGGAAATAGATGTCAAGATTATGGATTTTAATGTAGCTTATGAAAAACAGAAGCAAAAACGCCTATCGTACATATAGGCATCACAACAAGACTTATAAAGAAATCACAATCGCCGAAGCTTGACTCGCTCATATTATCCGTAAAAATTTATAATTTAACAAAATAAAAGTTTATGCCATTTATCGGTTACATAGTCAGTAATAATGCAGATAAGTTGAGATTTATGACTTGGTGCCGATAAAACCTTAAAATTTTGGTCATGTTTCAAGATTAGTTAAAAGTTATAGTGAAAATCGAAATGTATTATATTGAGATTAATAAAATGACATACTATTATGATGTGTTAAATTTTCTTAAGTCAGAATCAGCGTATTTCTTTAGCTGGGACGATGTCCCCGGAGACGATACTGAGAAACTAATTAAGTTCATCTTGCATGATCTTGACTATGTTAGCTGGGCGGAAAATGCAGAAATCCACAAATCTGATGATGGCAAAACCATTCACATCTTTAAAGATGAAAATTCCGTCGAAATAATAATGGAGGAACCGCCGAGAAAAGCGACCCTTAAAATAAGCGATGGCAAAATCCGTGATTTATATGTTAAAACTGAGAACGGCAAGCAAAACATATATCTGAGGAATAGAAGAAGATATTGTGATGATTGTTTGTCTAATATTTTGCAAATATTTCCTCGTCAACAAATACAACAAAACTGCACGAGACTTGCCAATCAAGGTTTAATCAATAGAAGAGAAGGGACTTGTTCTAAATGTGATAAACATAAACTTGTAAATTGGATAGAGACGGCAGATGAAATATTTACATAACAGGGTTTATTCTTCATTCATTCATTTATTGAATTGTCTCGGCAACATGTCTATGGACGCTACATCTAAACTAATATCCCATCTATCATGGCACCACAACTTGGACATCGAGAATCTCGTATTTTATTCTCCAGAATCTGGAATCCATAGCGCCGGATTAGCAACTCTCCGCATCGGTAGCAGTAGGTATTCTCCCCTCCCTCGCCCGGAACATTGCCCTCGTACACGTATCTCAATCCTACTTCTAACCCAATTTCCCTCGCTTTACGTAAGGTAGTAACAGGTGTTGGGGGGAGATGAGTTAGCTTATATGTGGGATAGAACTGTGAGATATGCCATGGGATGTCCACGCCTACACTTTTGATGAACTCCGCAATCTCTCTGAACTCTTCCTTAGTATCGTTCAACGTTGGTATAACCAGCGTGGTTACTTCAACCCAAACTCCCAAACTCTTGTATAGCTTTATCGCATCCATGACGGGTTGCCGGTGCCCACCGCAAATTTTTCGATACAGGTCCTCGGAACCTTTCAGGTCTACATTTACCGCATCTAAATAAGGGGCGAGAGTGCGTATCGCCTCCTCCGTAGTATGCCCGTTTGTGATAAAGGTGTTGCATATCCCTTCTTTATGCGCCAGTATGGCGGTGTCATAAGCGAACTCGAAAAAGATGGTCGGTTCGGTATAAGTGTATGCGATGGTTCTACAACCGTTTTGCTTGGCTGCCGCAACAATCTCTTCAGGAGATGCCTCTTCCCCTACTATCAGTTTCTCGCCTTCTTTTGGCATCTGAGAAATATGATAGTTCTGGCAGTTCTTGCATCTGAAGTTACAGCCAACCGTAGCAATTGAGTATGCCTCAGAGCCGGGAT
>CAZXYJ010000135.1:0-3422 GCA_964644925.1 uncultured Halobacteria archaeon
TAGCCCATTGGCTTTCCGCTTGCTAAATCGCATTCTTCCCAGATAGGACACTCACCGCAGATGCACATTTGGTTGGTGTCAATGTCCTTGCACGCAGCGACACCAGACGCACAGTACAGTCCGGGAATATCTTCAGGCTTTGGCATCATCCCTTTTGCTTTTTCCATCTTTTCCTTTACACACTGGCTCGTATTCTGAACTGGACATTCGGTGCAGATACATTTCTTAATGTTTTCTACCGTAAAAGGAACTTTTTGGTTAGTTTCCTCCATTTTCGTACCTCCTAATTTTTATGTATAACAGGTGAATGATAAACTTTTTACAAATTTAAAAAACTTTCTATATTCATTCGCGACATTGTTGGCAATCCGCACAATATAGGGGAAGGTGTTCATCCTTGTTTATTTCTATATTCCTTAATCGCGTACCTCAACGTCCTTTTTGCTAAACAAGCGCAATAAATCTTTTGTATTGGAATACCACCAAGCCAATTCATTACATCCTCCTCATCTATTTCCTCCGCTTGCTCTATCGTCTTTCCTTTTATCATCTCTGTCAGAGCAGATCCGCAGGCAAGAGCGCCTGCGCACCCTACTGCTTGAAACTTTGCCTCCTTTATCACTTTGTAATCGGGCTCAATCTTCAGGAAAATCTCCATTGTGTCTCCACACGGACCGGTATATACAAAGTGAGCATCAGGATCCTCTATTTTTCCTACGTTCACCTTCCTAAGGATGTATTCTATCGCCGTACTTGAATATCCTGATATCTTTAGTAAGTTTTTTTTATCCTTTTCCTCTGCCATATCTAACTATTCCTGCTTCGTATTTATAAACTTAATACGAAACAGTTCAGAAAAGACTATATGGCAATGATGATTCTCAGCTTTCCACATTAGTTTCACTTTAATCTAAACTCTTGAAGTAATCTTTCTGTGCTGTCAATATTCAGGACGGCAATCTTTCCTTGCTTTAAATTTTTCATATCCTGAAAACTTTTCGATTTTTTTTCTTTTGCCGCTTTAGTACACAATCAGTCTTCCTCCTCTCTTAGAGGTTGATTCCACCAGCATCTGACGAGCTGCGTACTTGCCCCCCATCGTGGAGCGAAGCAAGAGTAGAAGTCGCAAGTGGAACGATAGGCCATAAGTACTCATGCTCATAATCTTGATTCTAATGACGTTCTGGTTTTAACCAACAATTCGTTTAAAAAGAATAAAAGAAAGAAGAGAAAGAATGAGCGGGGTTACTTCCTGAGCTCCCCCAATCTCTTCTCTACCTGCTCTAATTCCTGCCTCAGAGATTTTGAACGCGCCTCAAGCATTGAAATCTCTTCTTTTACACGCCTCGGTATCGGAGCTCTGATTATACTCAATCCACCACTTTTATACATCTCAACTGCTTCTTTCACCGTACCCGCCGTGAGAGTCGCAATATCCACGCCTGCAGTATGAAGCATATGATAAATATTTGGTCCTATGTTTCCCGAGATAACCAAATCCACACCTTTATTCAGAAGCGTTTCTGGACGTGCGATACAGAAAGCTTTCCCTGTATCATCAATCCTGCTTTTGTTTGGTACTGCTTCAAACGCCATTGTATCAGGGTCCACAATCACGAAGTATCTGCTTCTTCCAAATTCCCAGTGCACTCGTGCATTCAGGTCTCCCGCCGCTGCAGTTACACATATCTTCATCTTTAACCACCCTATAATTTATAGGAGCTTTGCCCTTTTAAAGTATATGCAGTCAATCCAATTTTTAGCCGAGCTGAGACATAAGTCTCCTCTCGGAGGATACATTCCCGGTAAGTATTCCTCCATAATATCGTCTGCTTCGCATTTAGGTTGTCCTGATGGGTCCATCCCAAAATAGGGACAGCCATCCGTAAAAGAGAATTTTTCCGCATTATTTTGTGCTGGCGTAAATGCCATTTGATAAACACATCCCTCCAATCAATTATTATAGTACATAAGTTTATGAGCATAAAAAAGTTTTTATTTTTTCCTTTTACGCAAACTTTATTTGCATACTTTAAAAAATTGTAAAGTGTGTCAGTGAATTGAAAATCGCAATCGGAAGATTGGAAGGAAAAGCTTGGGTGGGAGATTAAGGGGGTAAGGAAAAAATGAAAGAGGGTATAAATCCTAGAAGTAGGTGGGAAATCATTTTGGATGTACTCAGGGTGATATCCCAAGAAGAAAGGGAGAGCGAAGGCAAAGAGAAAAAGACACGAGTTATGCAAAGGGCATATTTGGATTGGTGGAACTTTCAAAGATATTCTCACTTTCTCATAGAGCAGGGTTTCGTAGAGAAAAGCAAAAGCCCGGGAGAAGGGATAAGCTACGACCTTACAGAGAAAGGAAGAGCTTTGTTGGAGAGCTTAAAAGAAGTAGAGGATATACTACGACAACCTGCATAAAAAATATCTAAAGCCTCTTTTTAAGCTCTGAACGCACTTCTTTCACTTTTTCCGTCACTTCATATTTCCTTATCGCTTTTCCCTTTGAATTCGACAGCGCAGATATTTCGTAATTACTGCTCAGGAATCCATGCTCTTCGAGGGTGCGCAGGTGGTAAGAAACGAGCCTCCTTTCTTCTCCCAACTCATTGCCTATCCCGTTTATATGCATTGGCTTCTCTGCAAGCAGCTCCACAATCCTATACCTTATCGGATGCAGGAGCACATGAACTTCCTTTAACAACTCGTCTTCGATTTTCATCTTGATTCCTTGACACCGCCTTTGACGCCATTTCGGACGCAAGAACAAAAATAGCTTGCTTATGCTCTTCCTTGCTTCCCTGCATATCAAGAGGAGTGATGCCCAGCTCGTTATACTTCTTGAAATTGCAGTCCAGGCCATTTTCCTCAAAACACTTCTTCATCAGAACCAATAACTTATGGAGGTGTACCACCTCTTCTTTTTTCATGTATCTTTTGTTTTTTGGTTTGCTTTGTTGGGGGTGATGGTTCGCCTTATAATATTATAGGAATTACAAACGTCGATTTTACAAAGCTCTATTTTTTGGGCATTATAGGCGTTTTTCTGATTGATAGCAATTGCTATAGTTGTTTGGACATGAGGAAATGATAGTCCCACAAATGATGCAGAATGAATGAAAAGTTTAAATAATGCAATGTCAATACCAGAAAGAACAGACACTATCTCGTTGGTAGCGGAGGTGAATTCCGATTGAAAACCACAACCAATCAGGAATGTAGGGCGGCATATTTAAATGCTGCGGGACACAAACTGAGAATCGAGAAACTGTCTATTGAAGATGCAATAGGACCCATCAGTTTTGCGTTACTGTGCCATCTCGACCGGTACAAAAGCTTCGCTGTTGAGCCCTATAATGCGAGAAATGTCCTCTGCTTCGGAGCAGGTCAGTTAGCAGGTTCTAAGCTCTATGGTTTCCACCG
>CAZXYJ010000136.1:0-3374 GCA_964644925.1 uncultured Halobacteria archaeon
TCTTTCGCAGATAGAAGCTTTCTTTGCGTAATTTCCCTCGTAAGGTACCTTCGCTCTTCTTCTATTGTATGACCAAAGCCCATACCACAGCATAAGCTCTTTTCCGCATACTCAACAGGCTCTGCTCCGGTAACAGCGACAAGCTCATCCAATAAATTCGGTATCGCAGATTTTCTGAATATCTTCGTATAATGGCAGCCATTGTGCGTAGCAACTCTTAGACCGGCAAGGCTATGCTTGCTACGCTTTATTTCCTCTTTTATCCTGCCTCTTTGCGCCCATAGTATTTCTGAAACGTGGGCTATATTGACCCCACCTTTGTATTTCCTGTTCACTGTGCTCAATACTTCTTCATTTACCTGCCGCCCTATTCCACTCTTCAAAATTCCCGCTGACTCCATAAGCACACCGTAACTTGTTTGACAGACCGGCGCCACATTCGGATACCCCGCTTCCTCTGCCAGAGCGAAATTCCTTGCATTTACCGCAAGCATTGTGGAAAATGGTATTTTATCGCCGTAATAAGCAAATCCGGTACATGTTGAATGTCTGGGGTCGTCCATATAGTCAATGCCAAGCCTGTCAAAAATGTATTTTATACTCGCGGTAATGCCCGGATAGTGTGCGTCACCGATACAACTGTGGAACAAATAGATTTTATTCTCCGGAATCATTTTCTTTACTTCCCCGATTTCTCCTTCTTTTTTGAATCTTTTATACTCCGTTCTATCTACAATTTCTCTTATCTCGTCAAGCGAATTTTGAGGTATTTCTCGATAAAGCCCTCCTTCAAGTCCAAGCTCCGACCGGGTCTTTTTCATATTATTGTGTATCTTTTCCCACGAAGAACCCCATTCCGGAAACTTATCCGGAGAATGAGTATCAATTGTCACACATAAACCTTTCTCGTAAAGCGAATTGCAATGTATTTCTTCTTGGCATTTAAATTTCCACTCACTCTCGTTTTCCCTCAAAACCTTAACTATGTCCGCTACACAAATTTCTTTTCTGCAAGCGTATTTACAGGCATGGCAAGAAAAGCACTTTTCTAAGGGATAATCCTCTATATCTCCCCCGGTGAGAAGACACTCCACTAATCTTCTCGGATTGTACCTCTTATCTATTGAAGCAGCAGTGCAAATGGAAGTGCACGCACCGCATTGAACGCAAGCATAAAAATTAGAGACTCGAGGGTCTGTGAGTAGCCAACGCATCCTGAATTTCTTCAGGTCTTCTTCCCGCAGCCCTTTTTCCGGATGTGTGCCTGGAGGGGAATCTATAAGAACATATTTTATTCCTTGTGATTTTATCTTTTCCTCCATTTTCTCATTCCTCAAAATCTATACAATCAAACATTTTTTTATACATAAATACTCTTTTGTCTAAGGTAATATTTAAATTTTTCTGTTTTGTGCAGTAAATTATCTAATTGTATAATGATGACAACCAAAAGATATAAATAGGGGTTATCTTATACTATAAGACATGAGCACCGCAGACAACATAGTAGCTGAACTCTTCGAGCATAACAAAGAGCTGCACGATTTATTATCGAAAGCAATGAAACAGCGACTCGGCGTTAGCATCGGCGAATTCAGCGAAAAGTCCGGGATACCTACAAGCACACTTTACAAAATCCTTTCCGGCGAGCGCGACCCGAACCTGCGCACCTTCAGGAAGATAATAAACACTATACGCGAGATAGAAACCGGGCGTGCAAAAAAGAAGAGAAAATTCATCGCCATGATTTGCTCTCGAGGGTGTTTGGAGGTGTTGGAAAAAACAACCATAAATACTGGAAAAGAGACCTTTGACGTCAAAGAATATTCCGTTACGAGCATCGAAGAAGCGATAATAGGAGCGATAAAGGCGGAAGAAGACGGTGCATCAGCCCTTGTGTGCGCGCCTATCGTCAGTTCTACGGTTGAAAAGGTGGTGAATATCCCGGTGGTAACGATAAGGCCGAGTTCGAGTGTGGCAAGGGCGATTGAACTGGCAGCAAAGAAAGCAAGTTAAGAGAAAGACATAATAAGAAAGAGAAAAGAGAGGTGTGTTTCAGGAATGAACAGTGACACAGACATTCCGGTTAGGAAGATACGAGAAGACGTGTGGGAAGTACCACAGTCGTATAAGGACTACATGAGAGTACCAGCGAGGATATACGCTGCTGAAGCGCTATTAGAAAAGATGAAAAGTGACCTCACGCTACAGCAAACAATCAACGTCGCTTCGCTTCCCGGGATAGAAAAATATTCGATGGTTATGCCTGATGGTCATCAGGGATATGGATTTCCAATAGGCGGCGTTGCGGCTACGGACTTTGAGGAGGGTGTCATATCGCCTGGTGGTGTTGGGTACGACATAAACTGTGGCGTAAGGCTCATCCGCACAAATCTGATGGAGAAGGACGTCAGACCTTATCTGCCCGAGATACTGGACACTTTATTTGAGTATGTTCCCGCAGGGCTTGGGCTGTCAGGGAAAGTGAGGTTATCGTATAGCCAGTTAGACGAAGTACTGAAGGGCGGCACGGAGTGGTGCATTGAGAACGGCTATGGCTGGGAAGAGGATATCGAGCGGACAGAAGAGGGCGGGAAATTAAAAGCTGCGAATCCTGAGAAGATAGACGAAAAATCAAAGAAGCGTGGCGCCCCTCAATTAGGCACGCTCGGCTCAGGGAACCACTTTTTGGAACTGGGGGTAGTAGATGAAATCTTTGATGAGCGACTTGCGAAGGCGTATGGAATAGAAAAGCAGGGGCAGGTGACCGTTTTAATTCATACTGGAGGTAGAGGCTTCTCGCATGGCGTTTGCTCCTACTACTTAAGGAGTTTCGAACGAGAGATGAGCAAGGATGCGACATTATCAAAAATACTCAGTCTGGAGCGGGAATTAGCTTGCGCTTATTTGAGCAGCGACACGGGCATGGATTATTTTGAGGCGATGTGTTCGTGTGCGAATTACGCTTTTGCGAACAGGCAGATTGCAATGCACTGGGTAAGAAAAGTGTTTGAAGACGTGCTTCGAAGCCCAGCGGAGGATATGGGGATAAAGCTGGTGTATGACATTGCACACAACATAGCGAAAGAAGAAGAGCATGTGGTGGAAGGAAAGAGGAAGAAATTGTGCGTGCACAGGAAAGGAGCGACGAGAGCGTTTCCGGCTGGTGATGAACGATTGCCACCCTTTTATCGAAACATTGGTCAACCCGTACTGATCCCCGGTTCGATGGGCACCCGCAGTTTTTTAGCTGTGGGTACCGAAACAGCAAAGCTCGAGACGTTTGGCAGTTGCGCTCACGGCTCGGGCAGGGAAATGAGCAGAACGGCAGCAATGAGGAAATACAGAGGTAGCGAAGTGAGAGAAGAATTAGC
>CAZXYJ010000137.1:0-3314 GCA_964644925.1 uncultured Halobacteria archaeon
ATCCTGATTATCTGCGTTCATCTGCGTCCGATTATCAAAAATTATTCTTTCTTGCTTACTTGACTTTTCTCTCTGGATTTATTCTAAATCCCCTGCTTTTCCTATGTACGTCCCATCCAGCAAATACACTTCCATATCCTCTAAGCGAAGAAGCTTCGAAGCTATGGGTCCCAGAAGTCTTTTGGTCGGTACATTAAAAGTGATGCCACCGCATATTTCGTTAAACGCAGGCATTATTATCACCCATGGGTCATTCCAGCCGCTTTTCCTTAGCTCCGGGTAGTGCTCCTTTACCGCGTCATAATCGCATTTAGCACGAATCCATACGCTCCGCGTGCTTCTATAGCGCGATTGTGAACTCGCCAATTTTATCCTTGGATGATTATGCCCAATGAGTATATATTTTGCAGAGAACAAATCTTGTAAGGGCCATGAATGCCCGTGCGTGTATCCTACGCCATCAAACAAGAATCCTCTCGTGCTTTTAATAGATATCTCGTGCTCTGGCTTGCGTTCTGGTTCTGGTTCTGTCGCCTTTGGCAGCAGTTTGTTTAAATGCCCATCATGGTTTCCTTTAACCACATATACCTGTGCATACTCAGCCAGTCCAGCTAAGAAAAACGGCACTTCTTTTCTATCCATCCACGATATTTTCGGTACTGCGTGCTTCACGTCACCCAGCAACAGTATCACATCGGGTTCAACTGCTTTTACACACGTTATCACTCTTTCTAACAATTTCTCCGTTTGACTCCCGATATTTACTCCTTTTTCTCTTAGTTCTGCTTCTATGCCTAAATGCAGGTCGGCAATCACCAGCGTTTTAAATTCGCTCTCCACAACCATCGCGGGTTCGTCTATCAATGATTTTAGTCTCGTGCCCATTTTTTATAACCACAAGATTACACAGATTCTCACAAGAAAATATAAGTTTCTTTGGTCAAGCTTTCTTTATTAAAGAAAGGTTGTTGATGAAGGTATTAAAAAAGAAGATAAAGGATAAAAGAGCAGGTAGGAAAACAGGAGAAGTTTCTCTAATTCCTGAATCGTTAGACGATTTATGGCACCTCAAGCACATAATAGAAGCGGGGGACCTCGTTTATTCGCTTACGTATAGACGGTTGGAGGGGGTGACCGATAAGATAAGACCGGATAAAACAGAAAAGAAACCGCTTAGATTGGGCATAAGAACGGAAAGTGTCGAGTTTCACAAGTTCTCTCGCAGATTACGTATAAAAGGTGTGATTGAGAAAGGGCTGGATACGGAACTGGGCTCTTATCATACGTTTAATATCGAACCCGGCACGGAGCTTTCCATCGTCAAGGCATGGAAAGAACACCAGCTAAAGCGTCTAAAAGAAGCGGGAAAAGCCGTGGCTTCTCCTGATGTGATCGTAGTCACCATAGAGGACGGAGAAGCAGTTGCCGGTGTGGTGAGACAGTATGGCGTGGATGAGCTTTTTTCGATAAGATACAGTTCGGGAAAAGGCATGGGTCGGGGTGATGAAAGTAAAAACGACTTTTTTTATGACGTGCTGAAGCAATTAAAAAACTCCTTTGTTTCGTTGGCTGCGGAATCGGTAATCATTGCAGGTCCGGGTTTCGTAAAAAACGATTTCTTTGCTTTCTTAAAGGAGAAGGATACGGAATTAGTGAAGAGAGCGAGAACGGAACAGACTTCGAGCATCGGCACGGCGGGATTTATAGAAGTATTGAAAAGAGGCGCTGTGGAACGGTTAAAAAAGGAGGAGAGACTGACACGAGAAGTTAGGATGCTGGATAAGCTAATGGAAGAGATAAGCAAGGAAGAGGAGGGGGGGAAGGCGGTATATGGAAAGGAAGAGGTGAGAAATGCGCTGCAGTACGGTGCGATAGAAACGCTGCTGATTAGCGATGAAAAGCTCATGGCATCGAGGGTAGGAGAGGAGGAGGAAAAAGAAATAGAAAGCTTGCTTAGAGATGTGGAAAGAAAAAGGGGAAAAATAGTGGTGTTCAGCACGGAGTTCGAGCCCGGCAAGAGGTTAAATGGGTTGGGTGGAATTGCAGCACTATTGCGGTTCAAGATATGAATTTTTTATATTTTACTACTTTCTGCCAAAAGAGGCGATATTGCTACCATTGACCCTGTTCTTGATACTATTCCTGGAGGTAGAGTTTATCAGGCTTGACCTCAGGCTAAAATTACCCTTCTTTCACAAACTTTACAGAGAGAACGAGAAGGATAGATTAAGCGGCAACGTTTTCTTCCTCATGGGTGCTATAATAGCTATTAGCGTCTTTTCCAAGGAGATAGCCATAGCCGCTATACTGATGACAACGATAGGGGACGCCTCCGCAGCAATATTCGGCAAGAGGTTCGGCAGGACATGGATACCAAAGCTGAAGGACAGGGCGGTAGAAGGTTGCATGGCGGAGTTTGCCGTGGACCTGCTCATAGGGTTCGTCTTCCTGAACTCATACTCATGGCTGGTAATACTTGTGATGGCAGGGACGGCGACAGTAGTCGAGACCGTGGTCAATAAGATAGACGATAACCTTTTAATTCCTTTATTCTCAGGCTTTAACGCCCAAATTCTCACTTACATGATTTCTCTGGGATACCTGTCCTTTCTGCCAATAGCTTAGCGAAGATGAAAAAACCACGAGATTTCACAAGAAACCTTTTCTTAGAAAGAAAAGCTTTACCAAAAGAACATATTTGTTTTTCTTTTAGCACAGGTTTTCTTTTTGTAAAAAAGAAAAAGTGTTGTGTAATCTTGTGGTTATAAAAATGAAAAACAAGAATAATCTCAAGTTTCTGCTGCTTCCCGTAACTCTACTACTTATTCTATACCCTTTTTTGACGTGTTCGGGTTGGCTACTCCTTACATATTCGATGATTGCGTCTCTATGGGCGGTGTGCTCTTTCTTTTCTCAGATAATACACAATCAAATCGCTCACACGCATCTTCTCTAAATCACCTGAATACCGCGTCAACATCTTTTATCCTCGTGTTATCTCTCTTCTCAATCGCTGTTATAATCCCCCTGACTTCTTCTTTCGACTGCAAACCTGATTCCCGTAATGACCTGAGTATGGAATGCAGCTCCAATGTTTCAACGCCATTCTCTTCGGCAAATCTTAACGCAGCAGCATCTATCGAAGAGAATATCTTTGCGAATGCACTTGCCATGTCTGCATCCAGAATGATCACTCTATCCAATGATTAGCTCAACTCCTTTCTTGATTTTATCCTCTGAAGGTGCTTTAACAATCCTTTTTATCCCTCTCTGCTCTAAAATATTTTTAAATCCTTCTGTGGACATGCCAGCAA
>CAZXYJ010000138.1:0-3209 GCA_964644925.1 uncultured Halobacteria archaeon
CCATTTTGAGATGGGTGGGCGTGGCATGATTGCTGAAGTTCCAAAGAAGGTGATGAATCTGGATGAGACACTTGGATTGAATATGTTCCCTAAAATGATTCGAAGTTAAGGTTTTAAATGTTTTTAAATTTTTAATTCTTTATTGGACATCCACCCAACACTTTTTCTTTTGTTAATACAAAAGAAAACCTGTGCTAAAAGAAAATTGTATCCTCTTCAAATTAAAGGGGAACTCAAAAATTGCAAATATGCAGAATCATCGATAATGCTATCATTTTTGACAGATGCCATACATACACAAAAGTTTTATTATACCTCAATTTCTACTGGAATATATATGTCGGGAGAGTAAAAGGTATTCCCATGAACCGATCACAGATCACAGAAGCATTAAAGGCTCTAAATATCCGCCCTGATGAAATTGCGGATGAACGATTGGCAGAAGCCTTCCGCATCCTGCTCCAGCTCATTGAACAATTGTACGAGGATAATGAAAAATTAAAAGCGGAAAACCAGAAGTTACGGGATGCAATCAATCTACTGAAAGGAGAGCAAGCTAAACCAGACACTAAACCCTCCAGGAAGAAACCGAACGAAGACTGTACTATAACAAGCATAAATTTTCCATTTAAACGACAGCTTTAATAGAATATATATGATAGGACCAATAACATACGTAGTGATATGGAAATGGTCCAAAAGTTATCTGGAAAGGCTCAATACATAGGTAATAAATGGGCCTACTACGAGCCAACAGGAAAAGGAAGAAGACTGCTCCATCCACACGAATTGACAAAGATAATAATCCTCCTGCCTCCTGCAGCACTCAGCTTTGTTGGTGGAATTATTGAGATATATTTGTTTATCAAAAGTGCTTTCCCGGAAGAAGTGTTAGAGGGTGGTGTACCACTCTACGAACCAAAGTATTTAATTTTCGGCGTGATTTTGCTCTTGCTTAGTGTTCTATTTTCATACTTGGCTCTCCGCAGGCGAAAGGTTAAAGAAGAAACAGGAAGAAGTGATTTTTATCAAAAGAGCAGAAGCAGATGAAACTAATATTTCACGTTGACATGGACAGTTTCTTCTCGGCGGTTGAAGTAAGAGAGAATCCCGAACTGAGGGGGTTGCCAGTAGTCGTGGGAGGGCACAAAGCGGGAGAAGAAAAAGCGGTTGAAGAACCCGATAAAAGAATAAGAGGCGTTGTAAGTACGTGCTCCTACGAAGCGAGAGAATATGGTGTCCATTCGGCAATGCCCATTTCACAGGCATACAAACTATGTCCAGATGCGAAGTTCCTGCCAGTGAATATGCCGTTATACAAACGTGTGTCGAGAGAACTAATGGCTATTTTGAGGGAATACACCGATAAAATAGAACAAGTGAGCATTGACGAAGCTTTTCTCGATGTCAGCACGAAAGTGCACGACTGGAACAGCGCGAGGGAATATGCACGGATGATAAAGCGGGAGATACTGGAGAAGGAAGGTTTAACGTGCTCTGTTGGCATCGCTCCAAACAAAACAATCGCGAAGATAGCATCAGATTTCGTGAAACCCGATGGTCTGACAGTTGTAGAAGAAGAAAAAGCCAGAGAATTCTTGACTCCTTTACCGGTGAAAAAGATCCCTGGTGTGGGTCCAAAAACAGAGGAGACATTAAAGAGGATGGGCATCGAGCAAGTAGGACAGCTTGCGAGCTGTGACGTCCAAAAACTCGTTGCTAAGCTCGGCAAATATGGCACGAGGCTTCATCTAATTGCAAATGGGATAGATGAAAGCGAAGTGGAAGAGGAATGGGAGAGAAAGTCTTTAAGCCGAGAGAGAACCTTTGTCGAGGATACGAGAGACGCATCCGTGCTGAATAATTGCGTGGATGAGTTAGCGGAAGACGTTTATAATGCGATAAAGCGTGAAGGTTTTATTTTTAAAACCGTTGCGATAAAAGTCAAGTTTGAAGATTTTGTTATATGCACGAGGGCTAAGACGCTTAAATCATTTCAGTCTGAGTTAAGCACGCTCAGGAAAGCGGCGAAGGAATTGATGGCGGAATTTAGTGCAGGAAAGGGAAATGGAAAAGGAAAGAGAATAAGGTTGGTGGGCGTTCGTGTCTCAAATTTGGGTGTGGTTGACCAGAGGCAAAGGAGGATAGTGTAGTTATAGGCTTCTTTGCACTCAAATACCCTTTCACACTTTTATACTTCTTTCAACCACCGCCCATATATCCTCCGAAACTTTCTCCTTTTCCCTATCGCCATCTATTACCGATGTATTTTTAAAGTAATTCCTGAGCGACAAATATTTCTCCCTGACCTGTTCCAATCTGTCCCGCTCCTCAAATAATTCAACGTTCTCGCGCGTTCTATTAATCCGTTCTAAACAGATTCGGGGTGGTGTGTCAATAATAAAAGTGAGGTCAGGCTTCCGGAATTTTGAATTGATTTGTTTCAAAAACGCCAGATCATTCTCTATCGAACCAAAGGCTAAAGATGACAGAATATATCGGTCGGATATGACGATTTTATTCGCTCGCAAGGCAGGTTCAATCTCGTTCTCCAAATGATGGGCTCTATCAGCGGCGAACAGCAATTGCAATGCCCGCGGAGACGGCTTCCACTCATGTTTAAGTGCAGACCGGATCAGATTCCCAATATGCGATGATGTTGGTTCCTTTGTCGAAATAACCGCCTCGCCTTTGCTCCTAAGGTGCGCTGCCAAAAGCGCTGTCTGTGTTGATAAGCCCGCCCCGTCTGTCCCTTCAAGCGCTATCAATACTTCTGGTTCTGACGTCATTTGATTATCCTCGTTTAATTTAAGGGCCGGAGCTGGGAATTGAACCCAGGTCTTGGGATCCACAGTCCCAAGGGATGCCGCTACCACACCCCGGCCATTTTTTGGGGGGCAAGTAAAACCATTTTAAAATTTTAATTGTGTTTAATTTATAAAATCTTTGCTATTATATTATATTATAATAAAATAAAGTCATCCTATATGGAAATTATAGATAAGGGAAAGGGGAAAAAATGGCAGCAAAGGATTTAATCGTGAAGGAGATTGAGAAGGTTCCTGAATCGTATCATGCAGAGATATTGGATTTTATATACTTTTTGGAAACCAAGAAACAAAAAATGGAAACGATGATTGCAAGTGAGTCAGCGCTAAAAAAGGATTGGTTAAGACCGGAGGAGGATGAAGCTTGGCGAGATTTGTAAA
>CAZXYJ010000139.1:0-3170 GCA_964644925.1 uncultured Halobacteria archaeon
TCTTTAATATGTCTGAACGCATAGGGTCATCACCATAAAACAGATTGTTCAGGGTGTTATTTAAATGTACCGGTTTCTTTACAGGTGTGAGGTTTTAGTCTTGCTTTTCCACTTCCTTTTCTTTTGCTTCTTCTGCTTCTTCCATTAACTCGGCATATCGCTCCGCGAATTTTGCGCTGGGTTGTTGTGTTCTATAAACCCACGCCCTGCTCGTTTCCGAAGGTTTAGAACCTACTGCCGCCATTTCGGGTTTTGGCTCATGACCTTTCATCTCCAGTTGAGATAAAGGCGCTATCTCCGAAAGCAGATCGGCAATCGCTTCGGCTATGCTTTCGTTCTCTTCAACGCCTCTCTCCACCGTTATGCTCTTTCCCGCCAGAGGAAAGGTTACTTTTACTTTTGTTGACATCTTATGGTGGCTTCTGCCTTACGTTATCCCTTTATACATATTTGATTTCTACTCGCATTTATAAATATAATCAATGCTCATAATGCAATGCAAATGTACGTCACATAGCAGAAAACGGTGAATGGAAATGGAAGTTACGAGGCGCGATATAAACGTAAAAGCTGCAAGAAGTCGCAGTCAGTATTTTTTGATTGATGACGCTGTTGCAGCGAGACTGGTGGAATATGCAGGTGTAGAGCGCGGTGACGTGGTGTTGGAGATAGGAGCAGGAGGAGGGAGCATCACGGAGAAATTGGCAAACAAAGCGAAGAAAGTTTATGCGGTGGAGAAGGACAAGGCACTTTGTGAGACATTACGAGCGCAATACGAGAATACAAAAAACAACGCAGAAGTAAAGGTAAAGGTGATAGAAGGGGACATTATGAAAATAGAACTACCGGAATTTGATAAGGTCGTTGCGAACATACCCTTCTCTCTGTCTTCGCCAATCACGTATAAACTGCTGCTCCATAGCGCTGGCTTCGGGCTTGCTGTGCTGCTGTATCAGAAAGAGTTTGCGCAGAAGATAGTTGCAAAAACCGGGTCGAGTTTGTATGGGCGTCTATCGGTTATCACACAGGCACTTGCAGACACCGAAATTCTTGAGCTCGTGCACCGGGATGCCTTTTATCCTTCGCCACCTGTTAAAACCGTGATAGTGAGATTAAAGGAGAAGGGACAAATAGCGAATAAAAAGGCGTTTTTTGAGTTCGTTACTACGGCGTTTGAGCACAGGAGGAAGAAGATGAGGAACATATTCAAAACACGTTTTCCGGGAGGATTGGCACTTGAGGAATTGGAGAGGAGACCGGAGGAATTGAGTCCCGATGATTTTGTACGGCTTTTCTTCAGATTTTGGGTGAATACCAAGGAACTTTGAAATGGGAGTCAAACAAAAAGAAAATTTTAAGGCGTAAAGAGGGCTATATTATTACGGTGTGAGAAAAGGAATTTATAAGAGAAATGCCGCTTAACATCCCCACATTGCATAAAATAGAAGAACTAAAAAGGGAAACCGAAGAAGTAAAAACATTCCGTTTTCACTCGCCTGAAATAGCCAAAGAAAGTGAACCGGGTCAATTCGTAGTGGTTTGGAACCCCGGAATAGACGAGATCCCAATTTCTATTGCCAATACGTCACCTGAAGGGGATTTGGAACTCGCAATTGCAGACGTAGGGGATTGCAGTCACAGCTTACATCAAAAACACGTGGGGGATTTGGTAGGTTTAAGAGGGCCTTACGGCAGAGGGTTCAGATTACAAGGCGAAAGAATCTGTATGGTGGCGGGAGGCTATGGGGCGGCGCCGTTGCGCTTCGCGGCGAAACGAGCGCGAGAATTAGATAAGCATGTGATGGTCTTAGAAGGCGCAAGAAGCCGTGCAGAACTTTTGTATATTCACGATTTTGATAGAACTGGCTGCAAAGTAAAAATCGCTACGGAGGATGGCTCGGAGGGCTATAAGGGCACGGTTACAGCGTTATTGGAACAGTTGTTTGCATCCGGCGAAAAATGTGAGCTGGTTTTGACCTGTGGTCCCGAACCGATGATGGAACGCGTTTGCGTGATTACGAGAAGAGAAAAAATAGCAGCACAGGTTTCCGTAGAACGAATAGTAAAATGCGGATGCGGTGCCTGTGGCTCTTGTGACCTCGGCGGGTATCGAGTGTGTAAAGACGGCCCGGTTTTCGACGCCGAAGCGCTTAAAATGACGGAGTTTGGGAAATGGAAGCGAGAAAAGAGCGGAAAACGAAGCGCTATTACGCCACAAAGTACGAACGTGCTGTCAATTCCGCCTTCGCCGTTCACGCCGGAACACGACCCGCTATTAAAAACAGACGTCTGTGGCATCGGGTTTCCCAATCCGATAGCGAATGCAGCGGGATTTGGAGTTTCTGGAAAATTACTTTATAGATACGCGGTAGCCGGGGCAGGCGCGGTCGTGACCAAATCAATCGGGTTGAATGAGCAAGACGGCTACCCAAACCCTACCTTTTTTGAACTATCTCCTCATAGCCGTAGCTATGTGAATGCGATGGGGCTTCCAAACCCGGGAATAAAGAACTACGGGCTAGAAATAGAAGATGCGAAGTATGCGGACGTGCCATTAATATTGAGCATTTTTGGTAAAAACGTGGATGAATGCAGGCAAGTAGCAGAGATTGCCGTTGAATATCCAATATCCATGCTCGAATTTAATGCCTCGTGTCCGCATTCGGATTTCGTAGCGGTAGAAAACAATCCCAAACTGCTGCGTCAGATAATAAAGGTGCTGCGTGATATTGCACACCCAAAAGGTATTTCCGTTGCGGTGAAAATATCGCCTAATGTGGGTGACCCCGCAGGATTTGCAGTGCGACTGGAACAGGCTGGTGCTGATGCGATTACCGCTATTAACACGGTATTATCCCGACCTGTTGACCCCACGCTTGATATTCCCCTTTTGGGTAATCCAACGGGCTATGGCGGTAAATCAGGTAGAGACCTGACAGCTGGCGGTAAGAAGATTGTTTTTGACCTGTACAAGGAATTGAAAATACCCATAATCGCCGTTGGTGGTATCTTTTCCGGTAAGGACGTGATAGAATATGCGAAGAACGGTGCGAGTTTGTTTCAAGTAGGTAGCGCACTGGTAAGCGAAGGGCATGAAATTTATTCGACGATAAAAAAGGAATTAAAGGAATATCTCGTGGCTAATGGTCATAAGAACATTGGAGAAATAG
>CAZXYJ010000140.1:0-3165 GCA_964644925.1 uncultured Halobacteria archaeon
TATCTGTGTTAATCTGCGTTAATCTGTGTCTATAATTTATTTTCTGTTTTTTTTTGTACAACTAAAAGAAATCAGTCAGTGTCTTCTGATTTTTTATTTCTTTTTCCTCTTCGTCTTCGTCTTTGCCTTCGCTTTCCGCCACCACCGTTTTTCTTTCCTCTGGTAATTCTATTATCTCTCCCTTTTCAACTTCAACTCTATCTTCAGCTTTAGCTTCGACCGCTTTCTTATCCTTCTTCACCCTCTCTTTCCTTTCTCCCACCACTTCGGGTTCAGGTATCGCATACGCATCCTGATATATCCTCTTCGCTTTCTCTCCCCTATCCTCATCTGCATCACTGACTAAAACCGCGATTTGTGGAACGTCCAGCCGCAGTGATGCCGTAATCTCCGCCGCCTTTCTTGCGTCACGGAAAAAAAAGGACAAAAAAGGAACGACATAAAATCGGGCATAGCTCCTTGACACCTTGCAATATTCCGCTATTTTCTTCGCTATCTCTTCTCTTATCGGCGCAGACTTCATGTATTCGCCGCTTTGCCCTCGTTCCCGTTGCCACGGGTTCTTAAAATATGACGGAATTTTTTTTCGTTGCCATCCGCTTTTTCCCGCATACTGCATCTCTTTTGCAGAAAGCACGCCACAAGCCATTAAACTGGATGCATAACGCCAGAACTTGTAATTCTCACGCCGTTTTACCCTGCCTAAAAACGTATCCGCTCGGCTCAGGTAATGCAACCCGTGCAAAAAGCTTTCTCTATCATGTTCATACGCGAAATTCTTGTATATCCATTGTATGCTCATATCAGGTGTGCTGTCAAGCGAATAGAGCGAAGAAAGAGCTTCTTGCATGTCATACCCGTCCACACCGAAAATCTTCTTCAATACCTCAAAAATATCTTCCTCAACGTCTCTTTCCCCTGTTGCTATATCCTCCTCTGTTATTTTACCAAATTTAGATTTAGATATGGAAATCGCATGCAGGTCGTTTATTGCCGACCTCAAATCACCGTTTGCGTTTTCTATCAACGTGTGCAGTGCTTTATCTTCCACTTCTATGCCTTCAGCACGACATATCCTTTTGAGCACTTTTCGAATTATCGTCCGCTCCTCTATTCGTTTGAACGCGATTACCTTGGAATTACGCTGCAACGCCTGCCCCATCTTACGTTTATCGTTGGCGATGAGGATTATTGGCTGCTGCGTTCGTTTCACTATATCCGCTATCGCCCTTTTACCCCCGCGGTCTTCGTTACCGTGCAGATTGTCCGCCTCATCCAGAATGATTAATCTCAGCCTCGGTCTCGATGTCGTCGTCTTGCCAAACGTATTGCTCGTAGAAGCCTGCCCCACGATTTTTTTTATTATTCCTGCACTTCTTTTGTCTGATGCGTTAAGCTCTATGACTTCCCATCCGCGTTCCGAAGCAAGAGCATGTGCTGCTGATGTCTTACCACAGCCTGGAGGTCCGTGAAGAATAACCGCTTTCTTCGATTTTGGGTTGCGGTTGTGAACACCCTCCGCCCATTTTTTTAGCTCTTCTATCGCTTCTTCATTGCCTACAACTGCTCGTAACGTCTTTGGGCGGTATTTCTCTGTCCATTCCTCGCTATTCCCTTGCATTATCCGCTGTAAAATAAAACAATATAAAATAATAGAAAAAGTCTTATTTAAGGAGAAAGAGAACAGGTTATTAAGATGAACGACCGAGCGAACGAGGATAAAAAGAGGAGGAAGAAGGCAAATGCCGCCGAATCCGCTGTTTCTTTGATAAAAGACGGTATGGCGATAGGTCTTGGCTCGGGCTCTACGGCAGAAATTGCGGTACGGAAAATAGGCGATAGAATAAAGGAGGAAGGGCTTGAGATTTCGGGCGTTCCCACTTCTATTAGAACGGAAAAACTCGCAGTAGAATGCTGCGTTCCCCTTACTACGCTCTCTGAGCACCCTGCTCTGGATATGTGCATAGATGGAGCAGACCAGGTAGATGCCCGCATGAATTTAATCAAAGGTGGATGGGGGTCGCATACGAGGGAGAAAATTGTGTCTTACGCTACAAAAAAGCTTGTTATCTGCGTTGAAGAGGAGAAAATAGTGAAGCAGCTAAATATGCCTGTTCCTTTAGAGGTCTTACCTTACGCCGTGGAAATGGTGGAGATGCAGATAAAAAAACTGGGTGGAACGTGTGTTTTAAGAGCAGACAGAAACAAAGGAGGATATTTTATAACGGAGCACGAGAACCTGGTAATAGATGCGGATTTTGGCGTTATACGCAATCCAGAGAAGATGAGTACTGCCCTTTCTTCTGTTGTCGGCTCCGTAGAACATGGGATATTCACGAATGCCACAGAGGTGCATGTGGGGAGTGAAAAGGCAGTTAACGTGTTGAAAAGATAAAGGGTATAGCTTTATATGCTCATAAAAATACAATCCACATAAAGAAAAATGATCGTGTTGGTAAGTCCGAAGGACGTGGAGGAAGCGAAGGCGGTGATTCGTGGGAATGCGGATATCGTGGACGTGAAGAATCCGAAGGAGGGTTCGCTGGGTGCTAATTTCCCGTGGGTTATAAGGTCAATAAAGGAGCTGGTGGAACAAGAGGGAGGAGATGGAATGAAGCTAAGCGCCGCGATAGGGGATTTCGATTACAAGCCCGGGACTGGCTCCTTAGCTGCGTTAGGTGCTGCCACTGCGGGCGCAGAATACATAAAAGTCGGATTGCTAAAGATAAAAACGAAGGAAGAGGCAATAGATTTGCTTAGCGGGATTGTTAAAGCGGTAAAGGACTTCGACCCGACTAAGAAGGTCGTTTCTGCTTTTTATTCCGACTACAAGCGAATAAATTCGATTTCGCCTTTTGAAATATCGGCAATAGGAGAAGCCGTGGATATAGACGTGGCAATGGTGGACACGGGAATAAAGGACGGGAAGACAACGCTGGAGTTTATGACTGAAGAGGAGCTTAAAACGTTCGTTTCCGAATCGAAAGCGCTTGGGCTGATGACTGCGCTTGCAGGGGCGCTCAAATTCGAGGATATTCCTGCGATAAAGCGAATAAACCCGGACATAATAGGCGTTAGGGGAATGGTGTGCGGTGGTAACCGAGAAGACGGGGTGAAGGAGGAATTAGTGAGAGATTTGAGAGCGCAGTTTGCATAGGTTTTTAT
>CAZXYJ010000141.1:0-3102 GCA_964644925.1 uncultured Halobacteria archaeon
GTATCGTCGCCATGTACCGTAAATATGATTCCTGTGCCATTCTCACAAAATTTCGATACTATTCCCTTCAGCTCGGAGTCCCCCGCATGAGCCGAGAAATCATATTGCTCCACTTGCATATTCACTTTCACTATCTCGCCATCTATCTCCACGCATCCTTCGTCCATTAACCTTTCCCCGTTCGTTCCTTCTATTTGATAGCCCGTAAGCAGGACTTTGCTCTTCGGGTCTTCGTGTATCTTTTTCAGATAGTACAACACAGGTCCACCGTTAAGCATTCCCGCGGTGGTGACAATTACGGAAGGCTCGGAAAAAACTTTCTTTCGTTGCTTTGAGTTTACGAACCGCGCATTGCCGAACGCATCGTTCAACGCCTTCGCATTTCTCACGAATGAGGGGTGATTCCTAAGCGTACGAAAAACGCCCAGGCCCATACCATCTACATAAGGCGTAAGTCCATACGAGTGCAAAATCATTACTACCTCCTGTGTCCTGCCCACGGCAAAACAGGGCACAATCACATTATGCCCGGAATTCAGGGTTTCCGTAATGGAGTCTATGAATTCTCGTTCCAGCTCTTGCCTGTTCCTATGCTCCCTGCCATAATACGTGCTTTCTATGAGTAAAATATCAGCAGCCGGGAAATCCTCAGGGGAGGGGCATTCCATCAGCCGTGTCGCATCCATTTTTATATCGCCCGTATAAAACAGGCTTATGTCTTCACTCTCTTTTCTCAAATACGCCGATGCACTACCCGGTATATGTCCCGCATTAAATAATTCGAGTTCATAGCCGTCCAATGCAACTCGTTCACCATAACCGAGCGTATGCGTGCGCTCGTTCATCCTCTTGAGGTCTTCATGCCCGAACAAGAAAAATCCCTGGTCTTTACCTATTTTTATCGTATCTCTGCTCAAAAGCTGGGCTAAGTCTCCCGTCACCGCAGTCATATAAACGTCTGGCGTGCCATCCCTACCCATTGACATCAAACTTGGAACCATACCGGAGTGGTCGAGATGTGCGTGTGAGACAACCACGGATTTTGGGTGAACACGTCCATTTCCCTCCGGTGTTTCCGGGGGGGTTGATGGTCGGAGTCCATAATCCAACATAATTTCGTCGTCCACCAATATTGCAGAACGTCCTACTTCTCTACAACCACCAAGAAATTTTATTTTCATTTTTGTTCTGTCTTGGCTATCTCCACTCTTCTCAGCGGATACACCTTTTTCGCCGCTTTATATATGTCAGACGACATTTTCCCGAGTATTATCTCCTGTATGTATTTGCTAAGCTCTAAGCTTTTGGCTCTGCTGCTGATTATGTCTTCCATTACCTTCCGTATTAGCTTTATCTGTAACCCACTTGCCTTTCTCAGTGTAAAACAGGACGATTTTACGCGCAACTCCTCCCCGTCTTTTGTCACGACACCAATATTTGAATCTACCTTCGAGACGCCCTTTCTCGCTAAACTCCGCAGATAACCCTTATCCATCTTGTGCCCTATGAATTTTGTATATGCCGTGTTATGATTCACTTCATCTATCTCAAGCACTAATTTCAAATTTGAACCCTTTATCAGCTTGCCGGTGAGTTCTCCCAAAGTCATCTCTACTCGCCTTCCGATTAAGTTAGATGGCTCGTCCGCCACTGTCTCCCCTGCCTTTATCTCACCAAACATCTTCGGTGCTATTATCGTGTACCACTGTTTCGTTTTCCACCTATCCTTTGCCCTTTTCTTCGCCAGTTCTCTTCACGCTCCTTTAGTTTCCATATAACGTATACATAATTGCAATATTACTTTTGTAACGTTTTCTTATAAATAAGACTTCTTACTTATATAATAAACCTTGACCCTCGACCTTTGACCTTATATTCCTATTTTGTTTTTGTATATAAAGTATAACTTCCTTCTACTTGAGACACAGATTTACACTGATTTTTTCTTTTGGTGGGTTGGGTGAGCTATTTTTAACGGCATTAATCTTTTCATCCGTGTTAATCTGCGTTAATCTGCGTCTATAATTTATCTTTTATCTGAAGATAATTTAAAACCGATTCAAATATCTTTTTCCCATCGCCGAAATATGTATCCTCTTTTCTCCCTTTCCCCTTCCTCTTCCTCCTGGACCATTCCGAATCGGTAAAAGAGTAAAAAGCCCTTTCTGGATGCGGCATCAACCCTAATATGTTGCCTTCGGGATTGCATATTCCCGCGATATTATATACCGAGCCGTTGGGATTCCAGGGATATGGCGCATAATTGCCATCGGGGTCAACATAGCGGAAGACAATCTGGTCGCTTTCCTCCAGAAAGTCTATGTACTCCATTACCTCTCCCCTCTCTCCCTCTTGCTCAGTAATGAAAAACTTCCCTTCTGCATGTGCGCAAGGCATCTTCAAGATGCTCCCTTTTTCTATTCCTCCCGTGAACACGCATTTCCCCCTGTTTTCGTGCTTTATAAACGTAGGGCGGCATTCAAAACGAGCAGAATCGTTTGCTGTTAATGCCACACGCTGCATTGTTCCTTTTTCATGTGCAAATCCAAAGCCGGGGCCAGGTAGCAGTCCCATTTCCACCAATACCTGGAAGCCATTGCATATCCCTAATATCGGGCTCCCATTGTCTATAAAATCCTCTATCTCTTCCCCTAACGCACCTTTTATCCTCGCCGCGAGTATTGACCCTGCTCTTATATAATCACCCGATGAGAAGCCACCGGGTATCACCAGTAAATCGTAATCTTTTAAATTTCTCCTCTCTCGCTCGTTCACTGCTCCTGTCAGTTGTTTCAGGTGCACTATTTCTGCCGATGCACCCAACCTCGTGAAAGCAAAGCTCGTTTCGAGTTCACAGTTTGTTCCTTCTATCCGCAGAATGCATATCTTCGGTGTTCCCATCACACTTTTTCTTTTTTTTTTAAAAAAAGAAAACCTGTGCTAAAAGAAAAAAATATGTTTCAGGTCAAACATGCATCCTGCATCTGGCATCCTGTATCCAGCATCGGAATGACTATAAATGGGCTATCTCCTGTGCGCCTCTCCCTCTATTTCTCCAATGTTCTTATGACCATTAGCCACGAGATATTCCTTTAATTCCTT
>CAZXYJ010000142.1:0-3097 GCA_964644925.1 uncultured Halobacteria archaeon
ATCTTGGTTATATTCATCTCAATAATGTCCTCTGCACCCATACTTTTCAATTTCGGTATTAAAACGTTCACCTCACGCTTGCTCACTACCGTTTCAACCGCGTAATAGTCCTGTTCGTAAAGTTGTGAAATCGTCGGCTTTTTCATCGCCGGGAGTGCAGACATTACTTCCTTCAATTTAGTCTCGGCAACGTTCATGCTGAGTAATACCTTTCCTCGTGCTTCTATCACACCGGAAAGAAGCGTCTTTATCTCCTCCATCTCCACCCTCTTGCTCGAGTCGTTCCACGAATCCTTATTCGCTATTAACTTCGTGTGCGATTCAAGTATCGTGTGTATAATCCGCCAGTTGTTTTTTCGCAGCGTTTCCCCGGTTTCCGTGAGTTCGACAATAGCATCCATCATATCCTTCGCTTCTGTAGCGCCGTAGGAGAAAAATATCTGCACAGGAATGCCAAGGTTGTCAAAGAACGATTTTGTAAGCTTGGGATATTCAGTGCTTATTCTACTTTGCGGTGGCACGTCTTTCGCTTCGTTTATGTCCACTCGGTCCGCCGGCACAGCCAGGACAATTTTTACAGCGCCTCCTTTTTCTGCCATTTTGCTGTAGCTCAAATCCGCTATCTCCACTACATCCGCGCCTCTTTCCGCAATCCAATCTCTGCCGGTGATGCCGAGGTCAAAATACCCTTTCTCAACGTATTCCGGGATTTCCTGCGGTCTCAATATCTTCACACGCTCTATCCGCGGGTCTTCTATGCCCGGATTGTATTCCCTGTTTGTTACTTTTATTTCCAGGTCTGCCTGTTTGAACAGCAGCAGCGTTTGTGCCTCTAAACTGCCCTTCGGGATTACGATGGTTATCATTTTCTTTTTCCTTTTTCCCATTTATATTACGGTGAAAAAGCAGAAGGATTTTATTTATAACTATTGCGTTATATAAATTATATGGTGCTGATAGATAATCCTGTAAAGGGGGTTTGAGTGATGGCATATGAGCCAACATATCGGGATATAGAAATTGTGAAATATCCATTCCACACTGGAGAATCTTATAGAAGAGGGAGAAAAAGGGACGAACTGTTAAAACGGATGTCCGAGTTGATAGATAAGTTAATTAGTGAAGAGGGCATCTTCAAAAGAGTGGATAAAAACAAGCTTTTTGAGTCTTTATCTGATCTGTTAGACAAATTACCACTTGAACGAATATCAATTTCTGAAGATATGCTTACCGAGAGAATAAGAAAAATCATGACATTGGAAGCAATGTCCGGGATATTGGACGAACTAACTCCTGAACAACTCGAAGCGTTTGAAGCTTCGGTAAAGAGGAGACCCCTTTTCGAATGAGATACATAGTTGATACAAATATTTTTATTCTCTTCACAAGAGGGAAATGAACGAAAAAACAAAAAGATTCGTGCAAAAAAGATTCAAGGAGTATTATCATCATGCAAAAATAAAACTACCGAAAGATTTCTGGATGCGAGAATGGGGATTCGTCTTTTTAGACCACTACTTCCCGGAGAAGCTCGTGATGAGGCGGCACAAATCGTTTGCCACGGAGAAAGAGTTAGCGAATTACATCAGGGAGAACGCACCTGCTCATGCGTATCATTCCGCCGCTATTTACAAATATCCCGCAGCAGATATGGCAAATAAGGGCTGGCTTGGTGCTGACCTGATTTTTGACCTCGATGCTGACCATATAGTAAGCGAAACAGAGCTCGGGCAGTATTCTTATGAGGATTTGCTGGTGCAGGTGAAAAAAGAAACAGAGAAACTGATTGACTTTATGCTCAACGATTTCGGATTTCACGAGAAGGATATAGAACTGGTTTTTTCCGGGTCACGAGGCTATCACGTACATATAGGAACAGAAGAGGTGCGAGGGCTTGGAAGCAGAGAAAGAAGGGAGATAGTGGATTATGTAATGGGCACCGGGCTCGATATGAACGATTTTAAAGACACGCAAGAGGGGCATAGTGGTAAAATGCGTGGAAGAGAAGACTTGAGGTTAGTACCCGAAGGGTGGGGCAAACGACTACTTAAGGGGTTAATTGATTTACTTCATGAAATAGCGGAAATGGAAGAAAAGAAGGCAATAGAAAAACTGAAGCAGATAGCGGAGCTAAAAGATAAAAATGCGAGGAACATAATAAAAATCGCAAAGGATGATACCGTGATGGTGCGAATAGAAAAGGGTCAAATCCCGCGGTTCGGTAAGCAGATATGGGAAGGAATAACAAAAGCGGTAACGAAAACCGTCCGCGTAAAGTCCGCAGATAGGGTGGATGAACCTGTCACATCAGATATAAAACGGCTTATCCGGCTGCCTAATTCGTTACATGGCAAGTCAAGTCTGGAAGTGAAACCGCTAAGTATTGAAACCTTTACGGCGTTTAATCCGCTGGACGATGCAGTTGTATTTGGCGATTCGCCGGTAGAAATAACCGTCGGTCGGAATTCGGCAATAAAGCTGAAAGGCGAAACATATAAGGTAGAACAAGGCGAAGTGGTTTCGGTGCCTGAGCACGTTGCGGTTTATTTTATGTGCAGAGGCGTTGCGGAGATATAGTTAGCGGTTTGGCGGTTTAGCGGGTTGGCAGTTTAGAAATATAGGGGTTTAGACACAGATTAACGCAGATTTACACAGATTTTTCCATTGGTAGAAGTAGGAAATAGGAAATCGAAAAGCTTATACATCGTAGCGCACAAAGTTAAAAAGGGCGATAAAAATGGAACTGACAAAAAAACTTATAAGGTACACCAGAGGCATGAAATTCGCATCGAGAATTGTCTATCTCTATCTCATCCCCGCCCTAATAATGAGTTTTGGTTATCTATGGCATCTTCCACTTCATTAGAGGCATAGCTGTTTAGCGGTTTAGCGGTTTAGCGGTTTAGAGCAGCTACTAAGGGGGGGCAACTAACGCTACTCGGGGAGAATTTTTCGCTACGAACGTACTCAGCGATTAATGCGGACACAAGAAAACAGAAAATAAATTATAGACACAGATTAACGCAGATTTACACAGATGACAAGAATCAACACGGTTAAACTAAAATAAATCTGCGTAAATCAGTGTAAATCTGTG
>CAZXYJ010000143.1:0-3081 GCA_964644925.1 uncultured Halobacteria archaeon
GTATGAACACATAAAAAGTTGTATATCCCAGGGGTTTTTCAAAATTCTCTATAATATATCTATACCCATGTGGCTACGAGGAATGTTCTCGGTGTTCGCTGTTCGCTGGACAAATAAACGGAGCAAATGGTGAACCTGTCCGGTTTCCATCGTGACGACGACCCTGTATAAGTTGCAAACATTTTCGTATTGGTCCTTCCTAGATAAGATAACGCCATGGATGAGGTGCGAGGAATGGCGCAGAATGAAACGGCACGTCATTCCTTGTCACGCTCGATGCGATTGTTTGCCTCTTGGATGATCCCTTCACGTTCCAAAACCAGCCTGATTTCTTCGAAGCAAGCAGAGATGTTGCCTTGTGGGAAGCGGATCTGACTCAGGCCGACGATATTGGAAAACTCAGAGCAGCCCTCTTCAAGCAAAATAATCGCCTTGCGGAATCCAAGACGTCCCTGAAAAAGGCCGACCTCGTGGACAACGCTCTCTCGAGCATGCACAGTATGATCGGCATGTTGATCTTCTGCGGTCATCACCAAGAAGGCAAAGCAAGATGTGGTCAGCATCTGCTGCAGACGTTCCGCTGTGGCTATTCCCGCCGTCGGTACACGATTGAACTCCTCCCACTTGAGCTGAAGTCGATCCTGAAGGAAGTCCTTCAGTTCGCGCCAAAGAGGCGAACGTCCGTGACCGATGAACACTTTGCTTCCGTCTGTCATTTCTTTTCTTTCAATCAGGTCGTTGATTTCCATGTACTTCAGTATCCTGCCCGCGCAGCCAACAAGCGATTCGAGGGCAGTGAACGGATGAAGCAACTCAAGCTGTCCTGCCTGCACGATGCAGTGAACGGGCGTGATGAAACCCTGCGACAGAGCAGTTGAATCATAGGTTATCGACTGGCCCCGCGGCCGCATGACGTCGATGATCTTGTGGGCTGACAGGTCAAGATCAATCTTCCCGATGTCGTCATGAATCCGATGAAGAGTCAGAGTTTCTGAATCTCGCAACAGTGCATCGAGAATCGTGCGCACCGTCTCGTAGTTTTCGTTCAGCACCTGCTTTGCCTGGCCTGAGACCTGACTGAGGCGGCTCTCAAATTCCGGGTCGACATCCCTCATGATGGCTGAACGAATATCGTCTCTTGGATACTCAATCCAGTTCTGAGATGTCGGATTGCCGTACACCGACATGAGGCCCCACTCAGGGCTGAAATGGTCGCCGGGGGGTGGTGTCTGTAACTCGTGATAGTAAACGTTCGCATGATATCCGATCCATGATCCACTGAAGGCCCGAGTTACCCGTGCATGATTCTGCTTCAGGCGGTCTTCGTTCTCCGCGAAGAAACGGTCGTCTTTGAGGGAGAGAGCGTTCTCGCACGCCCAGATTGCCTGAAGGAGCTGCTCTGTAATCACCTGTTTGTTCATACTCGTCCTCAAAGGCTAACATTATTTTTTATCTTTATTCTATTATTTCTCAAGTGTCTATAAATAACCGTAGTAATTTGGCATACCTCTAAGACTATCGGAGACTTAAAAATTCTTTCATCTTGTGCCATACGTCCGCCTACGTCTTTTATTACTTTTATTACATAGAACAGGTGGCTTATCCTTCCTTACCATTAATATCCCTTACGGTGCGCCGTCACCATGTACGTACATCCGGCATGTATCACAGCAGAAGGCATTCAAAACCGCGGTTGGAAAAGGTCGGCATTACGAAAAATGCCTCTGTTCATACCCTAAGAAAGCGGTTGGCGGGAATGATTGGTTAGGTAAAAATGTTACTCTTCAAGAACCGACTTTAGCCTCCTTGCTAAAGGTTCTTTAAGAGTGACCGTCTGGCCATGACTATATTCAATTGTGTTCCAATTTCTTACATCAAATGGCAGTTCTGATAACGGCGTAGAACAAACATGAACAGCGGGCTTATCTAATGCATGTGCGTAACCAGCTTCGTAAAGGACATCAGGCATCGACTCTGAAAGATCAACAATGACAGCAATACTTTTCCTAATCAGGATCTTGATTTCTTCGACGATATCCCCGGTGAACTCTTCTTTATCCACCCGTTTACAAGAAGCGTCTACCTTTTTGGCTGCATACGCCATAGCGACAAAATAAGTGTCATCATATTCACGAGAAAACGGCATAGCCGCGAAGACGAGTTTTTCCTTTGCTTGCCGAGGTAATTCCTTTTTCATTTCCCTCTGACTTCTTCTTGAAAAATATTCACGCAGAGCCGGGACAAGACCATTAACATTTACGACGCCTTTATTACCAAAATTCTTCTTTAATTCGCCAATTACCAAAAAAGCTTGATCTGCGCCTGTAGCACGCTTATAAGCCTCAACTTGGTTCCAAGCCCTTGCAGTATTCCCACCATGTGGATTCCAAGCCTTGGCTTCTACGATTACAAACTTTCCCTCGGGCCCATAGACAATAAAATCAGGGCGTAATCCTCCCACAGCTGGCTCCCTTTCAAATTCCAGTCCAGCATTATTGAGAAGCTTTGAAATGTGATCCAGTAGGTGCTTCTCGTCCATCTTTGCAAGTTTTGTCGATTTCATGTTTACCTAATCCGCCGAGCCATCTCTTCGTTGGAAATAACCCTTCCGGTACGGGAGTCCGCCAGCCCGCGCTCAACCATGCGCTCGAAAGCAAGCTCGCGCATGATCTCCTCGTAGGTTGCGTCCTCCGGTTGCTCCTGGATGATTTCAGCCATTCGCGCTTTTAAAGATGACATTGTTCTTGTTCTCCTTTTGGTCGAACATTGCTTTTTATCCTTATTCTATTATTTCTCATTTTTTTTATTTATTGACACAGATTAACGCAGATGATAAAGATCAACGATCAGTAATATTAAAATTAAACTAAAAATCCGCGTAAATCCGTGTTAATCTGCGTCTTAAATAGAAGGGAGTTATACCTTATCTACAATAAAGCAGTATGAACAAAGAAGAAGCCAAAAAGCTCGTCATTAATGCCTTAACCGCAGGCAGGCAAGCCCTCTTTGAGCCGGAGGCGAAAGCTCTGGTATCTGCATGGGGCATACAGGTGCCCAAATCAGTCTTGGTCGAAGGGCTGG
>CAZXYJ010000144.1:0-3063 GCA_964644925.1 uncultured Halobacteria archaeon
GGGGAACCATTAATGTAGAGATTGGTACCTGCAACAATTCTGGCAGAAATCTCGAAAACTATAAATTCCAGATCCTCGGTGCAGATGGTTTCTATACAGAAGGGTCCTATCAGACCCGGACTGAACAGATTTTGTGATGCCTTGACTACGCTCTGACCCATCTTCAGGATCGGGTTTAGGAGAGACTCCCTCGCTACCACCGGAATATTTCCTGTAACTACAAAGGAAGGTTCTGGAGTGCCGTCCTGTAAAATATGAGGTAGCCTTGAGAGTCCATCAACGTTGGATTCATAGCGGATGTCCATGCTGAGAAGCTCCAGCCGGTTTTTCAGCGGTGAATAGAAATAATGGGGATAGAACCGGGTTCCTATTACAAACTCCTGGATGGTAAATCTATCCTTATCTCTCAGCCCCGATTTTTTTAGCTTTCGCTCAAACTCTTCAGGATTGCTTGCGAGGAAATAGCCCTTCCCGCCCTTAGCACCCGGGAATTTTACCATGACTAATCTATCTATATCTCCGGGGTCTTTGAATTCATCAGGTAGCCTTAGGTCGGCGTGCTCCATCCATTCCCGCTCCTTTTCACGGTCCGATTCCCACTCCAGAACCATTCTGTTCCCGAGCATTGGCACAAGGAGTTCATTCTCAATCCGTTTTGGCGAAAGATATTCCACAAAGGAACCGTGCGGGATAAGGATGACGTTTCTTTCTATCAGTTTCTCCAGGAACTTCTTATCCATGAACTGTTCGTAATTTTCAATAATCAGGAGTTCATCAGCCACTCCGAACTGCTGATAGACCTCTTCAGTGCCTCTTTTACATATCACCAGACTTTTGAACCCCTCATCCCTTGCTCCTTTAAGTATCTGGAGTGCAGTATGACTCCCCATGGTGGCGATGGTTATCTCATCCCTGGCATAGCCGTCCAAAATGTGACGAATTTCTCTTTTATCTATCATTTATTTATCCCATTTCATGTAACCGTCTCTTCCATTCTGTCCAGTTGAATGGCTTTTCTGAGTTCCATAGCCACTCTCTTCCCTACCGAAAGCGACTCCTCGTAGCGGTATCCCGAATATGGCGTAAAACGTGTTCCGGGAGAGCCCTGCACTCGCATGGAGATGTCAAAAACTACGGCTTTTTCCTCCGGAGGACCGGGAATGAAAGTGGACTGCAATGCAAAAGGACCTATAATTCCCGGCGGATACTCTTCCTTAGCAACGGTGACAAATTTCTCCCCAAGGTCGAATATCTGCTCTAAAAGTGATTCCTTTACCGTGCATGCGATATGCCCGGCTTCGATGGCTTTGACGTCTATGTACTTCAAGGCTTCTAACTGCTGTGACGCCGGAAGTCGAAGTATGCCGTCCAGATTTGTCTGTCTCCGCGTATCGGTCCCCAGCAGTTCCAGCCGCTCATCTAAGATAGAGTAGAAGTAATTGAAGTTAGACTGCGCACCCATAATGAACTCCTCGATGACCGCTTTCTTCAGCCCCTCTTCCGTTATTTTACCATCACGAAGCATCTGCCCGGAATTATTGTAGAACTCCGCGGTAGAAGAGGCGAAGAAGAACGCACGTTCGTATTTCCGCTGGGCTTCCGGTGCTTTAACCAGAACCAGGCGGTCTATCTCCTCAGGGCTTTTGTATATCCGGGGATAGGGAATCCCTCCTTTTTCCATCAGGTAATACTGGTTCCGCTCTGCATCTCGTTCCTCTGCCCGAAGCATACTTCTCGACCCGAATAAAGGCAGAAGAAAATCATCTTCGATGCGGTCAAAACCCACATAGACTTCAAAGGAGCGGTGCGGGATGAAAATAACGTTATTCTCACGCATCTGCCTCAGCACGCTCTCTTCGGTTATATCTGAAAATTTATCAAGCACGATGGTCTGGTCCACTATTCCGCAGGAATTTTCCGTCCGATAGTAGTGGTCATAAGTCTTCTCCCTGCCCTTCTGGCACACCACCAGCGTTCTGAAGCCCATGTCCTTCGCTCCTCGACATATATCCAGTGCGGAATGTGACCCGAGAACGCCTATAATCACCTTGTCAAGCTCATATCCGTCCAGAACTTCTTTTATCTCTTTTCTACCCATCATTTTTTCACCCTTTGCATATAATTCTGGATAATATTAATAGGTATTTAAATTCAACTTTTATTTGTCGTGTTAGTATAGCAAAGCGGGGGTAGCCGAGCATGGACAAAGGCGCAGGACTTAAGATCCTGTTCCGCAGGGATACGAGGGTTCGAATCCCTCCCCCCGCATCGCTGCATCCCACTCGTGAAACTCAATTTGTTTTGCGTGGGATTTACTTTCCCGTCGCTTCTTTTATGCGGTCCAGTAGTATGTCCACGATTCGTTCATCCACGCCAATTGGCTTTGCGTAAATCAGTTTTACGCCTTTCCCCAGCTCCGCCCATGCACCTTCGAAAGATTCTTTTAGCTTCTCTGGGATGTCCTCTGTTGTATGCGCTCCGTCTGCTAAAAAAACGGGTTGTGCCACTATATTCGTCATTCCTGCTTTAGCAAGTTCTCTCAACGCCTCCTCAATGCTTGGCGAGTTCAATTGCATGAACGCAACCCGGACAGCCTTGAATATCCCTCGCATTTCTACTCGCTTTCTGAACTCCTCTAATACCTCCTTATTATACGGTAGTTTGCTTCCGTGTCCTATTAAGACGACGGCAACGTCTTCTTCACCTTCACTTACGGTTTCTTTTTCCTCTTTTGCCAATTTTTTCACGCTCCCTCTTTTAGTTCGTTTATTTAACGCTTCTATCATCAACTACTCAAGTCAATTCTGCTTAAAGTAATTTACGGTTTTTTTCGGATAATTTTCGTTTTATAGTCATTCCGAAAATTATAACCACCAGATTACACAGATTTTCACGAGAGAAAAATAATAGAAAACATTTTTCCGTGGATCATCGGTGATTTTATCCCCTATTAACTGTCATTTCTTGTGTTAATCTCGTGAAATCTCGTGGTTTATTAATTGCAATTTGTTACTGGAATGACTATAAAAAGAAGAGGCTTAGCGAGAAGAAATAACGAACAAA
>CAZXYJ010000145.1:0-3063 GCA_964644925.1 uncultured Halobacteria archaeon
AAAGCTTTACCAAAAGAACTTATTTGTTTTTCTTTTAGCACAGGTTTTCTTTTTGTAAAAAAGAAAAAGTGTTGTGTTAATCTTGTGTAATCTCGTGGTTTCTTACCTGGGTGCCATTCATGACATTATCACCGCCATTGCTACCACCGAAACTGCGACGTATACAACACCTGAGAGTATCCCTGCTGCGATGTTACCGTTACTTATCGCCTCTTGCAGTTTTATCTTCGGCACTAATAACATATCAAACGCGAAGAAAAGGAGTGTTGCAACGAGCGAAATCCCTATGCTCCAGCCAATTGTTAAAGCTATGTCATGAGCCAACGAGCCAGTCCCCGGTGACATAATCGTTGCCGCAACTACCAGTCCTATGCCAAGCAACATTAAACTGAAAAAAATCGCAACCGCGCTATTCTTTCCTTCTATCGCTTCCTGCAAGTCGAATTTCCTGAACACGATAATATCGTAAACTTTCACCAACAGCATGCTAAGACCTATCCCTATTACCAGCCATAAGAGTGCTACCCACGCCGTTATTATCATTTCATTTACCATTTTAGTTCATTCACCTCCTATTATTTTATCCAATACAATCTCCGCTTTACCTCCCAGCATATCTTCCATGAACTCCAGAACCTTTTTCGCATCCCCACGCCCACATGACATCACTTCCACGAATATCGAATTATCCTCCGGATACGTATGAACGGCGATATGGCTCTCGGCAAGCAATGCAACCGCTGTTAGTCCCTGTGGCGTAAACTTATGACTGACAGTCTTCAGTAACGTCAAATCCATCAGCTTCGCCGCTTTCTCTAACATCCCTTCCATCAACGCTATATTTTCCAACTTCTCCAGACTGCAATCCTTTATCAGTCCTATAATAGCTTGAATTCTTGCCATTTCTCTTCTCCTCACCCGGGGACCAATCCCTCTCCTTTGAACACCAAAATTGCCTCCTCGTAGCTTAAATCCTCAGGCGGAAGTGTCAAATCCGGCTTTGGAAACACTTCCTCTTCGTCCAGCACCTCGTCCATCTCAATGTCTTCACCCACGAGCAGCCCCCTCGACCTTATCAGTTCAAATATCTGCGGATAAAGTTCGTTGAACTTCTCTTCTGCAAGCTCCCCGCGTTCATTAAGAGTCGCGAGTTCGTTGTCTGGCTCATTTATCTTGCTCAATATCTCCGCTTTGTTCGCCGCTGGGAACGCCCACGTCCCGCCACCAGAAATACCAATTAATAAGTATTCACGCGACATTTTCTTCACTTCCCCTTCAGCTCCTCGTCAAGTGAGGAAAGCGACCCTGAGACTTTCAGTTCTCGCTCGATTTCGCTTGTCCCTAAGTCCGCAGTCCCCGCAGCAGTGCCGAGTTCCCCCGATGCTTCCGCCCTCGCTTCTTCCATCCGTATCTTCTCCGTCATCCGCTGCACCGTTAAATCAACATCACCAATCTCGCCGTCTATTCCTGAGAGCGCTTCGTTAACGCGTTTACCCGCCTTCGCCATCGCGTAATCGGATTTTAAATCTGCTCGCTTGTCCGCGAACCGCCGAATCTTCGCGTTTAAATCCACCTGCTTGTCCTTCAGCATCCTCACTTTCTTCTCCATTTCCGCAACGGACTGCTGAAGCAGCGGTATTCTCTCCCTCGTCCTCGTCTCCTCCTCCAACAGTTGCGCCGCCGCACTGTTCAGTTGCTCCACCTGCAGTTCCGCCTTCTCGCGCTTCTCGCCCTCTAACTCCGCCACTCTCTCCTCTAACGCCACCGCCCGCTTTCTGTACTCCAGCGCCTTGTTGTGCACCGAGCCCACCTTCTTCTGTGCCTCGTTCAATTCCCGCTTTTTCAGGTTCTTCGCCGCGATCGAATCCCGCACTGCGACCGCCACCTTCTTATTCTCCTCAACCAATTTCTCGTGTGCGTAGTCGAGCTGTTCCGCCGGGTCTTCAAATCGCTCTACTATTTTGCTCATCTTCGCTTTAGCCACATTTGAGAACCTATCAATCAGTCCCATTTTTCATCACCCCTAAAAAATTTCCAAACTTCTCCTTGATAATTCATTTCCCCTATATACTTCCAGCCTTGCCCCTGCGTGCTTTTCCAAGCTGAGGATTTCTCCTGTTCGCTCGAACTCGCAATCCGCATACGTTACCTGCGTTCCCGCAACAACGTCCCACGGAAAAGACCCCTCAACCAGGACAATCCTTGCTTTTCCCACTTCGTTCACCTTCACTTTTTCCCCTTGAAAGTCAAATACAGCTCCTTCTTTTAGTTCAGCGGGGTCTGGTGCATCCGCAGATTCGACTTCGTCAAGTAAATCAAGCGTCGTCCCTTCCTTTGATAACCATTTGTGCTCTTCCGTGTCCGGGAACTCCAAATAGAACTCTCCCCACTGCCCTCCTCCCCAGTCATATACCAGCCTTCCAAGCACGGTGAAATCTAACCCATCTATCGTTCCGATACTGCCTTCTCTTAATTCTTCTGATTTGGTATCTGGTCTAACCTCTCCCCGCTGCTTCTTCTTTTTTTCTTTTCTTATTTCAAGTATCCTTTTGCTTCGCTCGAATAATCCCATTCTTAACTTTTTCTTTGTCTATCTTTGATTTATATAATATAATCGGGTATATTTTAAATCCTTAATTTCCACTGCCATCTCCTCATCCTTCTTTTACCTATCAATTTGCTTATCTCATCGCTTGTTACCATTCCTATCACGCTTCTGTCCTTACTCACGACAGGCAACGCAGAAATGTTGTATTTCTCCAATTTGCGTATTACCAGTTCGAGGGGCTCATCCGAATCAGCGGTAATCACGTTTCTTGTCATTATTTCTGCCAACCCTCTGTGTTGCGTTGCCACTGCCGTTGAGATATCCCATGCGGTCACGATACCCACAAGCTTGTTCCCTGCTGATACAACGGGGATATGCGTAGTCTGTGTTTCCAGGAGTAATTTCGCCGCATCTGCTATGCTCGCCCGTTCGCTTATTGTGGTCACTTCGCGTATCATCATATCCTTCACCAGAGGCAGCTCCTTCGTCTGTTTCATCGGTTTTAACACGGTATC
>CAZXYJ010000146.1:0-3051 GCA_964644925.1 uncultured Halobacteria archaeon
GATAATAAGTATTTTTATAACTAAAATCTTGTGGTTATAAAAGGAGCTAATAAAATAAAATGAGAACGTCGAAAATACCGGGATTTTATAAGCTGGGTTCAGAGAAGAGATTGAAGATTGTAAGAGATTTTGCAGCGTTATCGGAAGAGGAGCTAAACGTGCTTGGCAACACGGGTTCGCTGGGCGAAACAGCAAATAGAATGATAGAAAACGTTGTTGGTACAATGCCCCTGCCCGTGGGCATTGCTGCTAATTTCATGATTAATGGTAATGATTACCTGATACCAATGGCGATAGAAGAGCCTTCTGTTGTCGCAGCGGCAAGCAATGCAGCGAAGATGGCAAGGGATAAAGGTGGTTTCCTGACCAGTTCCACGGAACCCATAATGATCGGGCAAATCCAATTAACCGGCGTTTCCGACCCGTTCGCGGCGAAATTTGCCATTCTCGAAACTAAGCACCGAATTTTAGCACTCGCAAACGAAAAAGACCCTGTGCTTGTGAACCTTGGCGGCGGTGCGAAAGACATCGAGGTAAGGGTCATTGATACAGCCGAAGGCATCGGTCCAATGGTGATTGTTCATCTACTGGTCAACGTTAAGGACGTAATGGGTGCGAATGCGGTAAACACGATGGCTGAAGCGGTGGCACCATTTATTGAGCAGCTCACAGGTGGAAAAGCGAATTTGCGAATCGTTTCTAATCTTGCAACGTACAGGTTAGCGCGTGCAAGGGCGGTTTTCGCTAAGGATGCAATCGGCGGCGAGGAAGCGGTGGATGGTGTCATCAGTGCATACCTATTTGCAAAATCTGACCCGTACCGATGCGCAACGCATAACAAGGGTATAATGAATGGTGTAGATGCAGTTGTAATCGCTACGGGGAACGATTTCAGAGCGATTGAGGCGGGTGCACATACGTATGCAAGCATCACCGGGAAATGCCAGCCATTGACAAGATGGGAAAAGAACCGAGACCGTGACCTGGTGGGAACGATTGAACTGCCAATTGCAGTCGGTATCGTTGGTGGTGCAACTTCCGTTCATCCTACTGCGAAAACAAATCTCAAGATACTTGGCGTGAAAACGGCAAACGAACTTGCCGAAATTATCGCTGCGGTGGGTCTTGCCCAGAATTTCGCTGCGCTGCGCGCATTGGCAACTGAAGGTATCCAGAGAGGGCACATGTCGCTACATGCGCGGAACGTTGCAATATCGGCAGGTGCAAAAGGAGAGCAGATAGACCGTGTTGTGGAAATACTGGTGCGCGAGAAGAAGGTAAGAATTGACAGGGCGAAGGAAGTGCTGGAAGAAATGACCTGAGAGATGAGTTTCAAGTCTAAGGAGACGGAAGTGGCAAGTCAGTTAAAGGATGATTTTAAGGAGTTCGAAGAGCGTTGCACGGGGATATTGCTATTCGGGTCTTATGCTGACGAAGAGCCAACGAAGAGAAGCGACATTGACGTTTGTATCGTTAAACCCTCAGATGGCATTTTAGATGATGTTCTGGGTAAGCTCGGCGGGAAATATGACATAAAGGTGTTTGAGAATCTGCCGCTATATGTAAAAATAGAAGTTATAAGGCATCATGAGGTTAATTATATGGAGATGAACTTGATATATCGGAATATTTTTACTTTTTCAGAAAGCTATGGCAAGGTATGGAGCACCGGATTGCGAGGAACGAGTTCACGGATTTTGCGGAGAGGATGCGATACAGGAGGAAGTGGTTGAATGAGAAGAAAAAGATACTTGGAGAAGCTGGAAGCATTTGAAGAGGAGATGGAATTCATAGAGGCAAAAGAAAGAATCGGAGTTGATAAGAAGGTTCAACGGTCTGAGGAACGCCGTTGTTCATAAATATAACCAGCTGGATTTGGATGCCGTTCAGCGGGGATTGAATAAAATAGAAGTGCTGTATGAAGTATTAGATAAATTAGTGGGAGCTATTGAGAGAAAAGGTGCTTTGGAAGGAAAGTAAGACGGTTTGTTTGATGGCTTTGGCACTATCTAAAAATCTATTGATTTATCACCGCGGAGTGCGCTGAGCACACAGAGTTTAAAGAATGTTTCAATCATTAGTCGTTTTTTCTGGTGCCTTTGCGTTCTCTGCGTGCTCCGCGGTGAAATTTTCCTATTTTCCATTCTGCCTTACGCAATATTCCTCGCAGCGTTTGCACTTCTCTCTCGGTAAGCTCTGCTCTACCAAGAATCCTTCTCAGCATGAGCAACGTCTTCTCTCTTTTATGGTCCTTGTAACCAATCTCATCAAAAAACGTTTCCAGATGCACGAACAACCGCTCCTTATCTTCTACACGTGCTAATCTTAACCGTATCGCTCTGGCTCTGGCTCTGGATGTTGAACCCGACTCCATCCCCCCGTCCACGCCGCTTAATTCGTACAGAACGACCGCAACGGCATGAGAGAGGTTCATCACAGGATATTCAGGGCTCGTGGGAATGCATACGACAATGTCGCAATGCTTGAGTTCTTCATTCCTCAGTCCCGTATCCTCTCTGCCAAACAGGACGGATACGACTTTGCTTGAATTATCTTTACCTTTATCCTCTCCTATTCGTTTAACTTTTTCTTTTAATTGCTGAGGCGAGAAAAAAGGTACTCTGAGATGTTTGTTGACTGAAATACCGTGCTTGGAGGTAGTGCCCACAACAATTACAGAGTTTTCTATCGCTTCCTCTATCGAACCTACAATCTCACTTGTTCTTAGCACGTCGTAAGCGTGAGAGGCGACAGAAACCGCTTTATCGCCCATATCCGCCGGATTTACCAGATATAACGTTGAACACCCAAAATTTTTTAGTACTCTTGCCACAGCCCCTATGTTCTCTTCGTTCTTTGGTTCCACGAGGATTGTTCTTATCTCCATAAACCTTTCTTTAAAAAAGAAAGCTTTACCAAAGAAAGAAGTTTTTCTTTTTTGTGAAAAAGAAAAAGTGTTGTGTCTATCTCGTGGAATTACGCGGTTTTTTATTGTTTTTATCTTTATTGCTGCTTGTGCCCTGATTTGAAGTAGAAGTGGAAAACCGTCTC
>CAZXYJ010000147.1:0-2998 GCA_964644925.1 uncultured Halobacteria archaeon
GTGTGATACACTTGCAGGAACTTGACGCCTTCAGGTGGCTCTTTGAGTATTTTGTCGCCGAATTTTTTCGCTTCCTCTACCATGCCCGGATTAACTCTCACGCATGTTATGAACAACATTTTTTTACATCACCCCCGTATATCTGTTAGGGTTTTGAGGTATAAATAACTTTCGCTTTTTGTTTTTGTAGATAAAGTATAACTTCTACCTATTTAGGACGCAGATTTACATGGATTTACGCAGATTTATTTTAGTTTAACCGTGTTGATTCTTATCATCTGCGTTAATCTGCGTCCCTAATTTATTTTCTGTTTTCTTGCAAATCATTCATTCCGTTGTTGGATAGAATTTGCTCACACACGTCGGATTTCTCGACAATATGTTTCTCACGCTTATAATGCCTACGAGCTTATCGTCTTCAATCACCGGCAGTCTTCTTATGCCCTTCTCTGCCAGGAGTTCGCATGCTTTTTCAACAGATACGTCTGGCTCGATAGTGGTCAAAGGAGAAGCCATTAGCTCTTTTGCCTTGATTTCATCTGGTCTCTTATTTCCCATTATAACTTTTATCGCTATGTCCCGATCGGTGATTATCCCCGCTGGTTTGCCTTTCGAGGTTATAACCACGCACCCTATTCCCGATACTTCCATATCCCTCGATATTTTACTGATTGGTGCCTCCTCATCTTCGGTCACGACTTGCGGTGTCATTATATCCCTAACATCCAATACTTCTACCCCCATTTTCTTTCTCCTCCTCTTTTCATTGTATATAATTTAATCATAACTTCCTTCTATTTAAATTAAGACAAGACACAGATTTACACGGACTTACGCGGACTTATATAAGTTAAAGATTGTTGATTTTTGTCATCTGTCTGTGTTAATCTGCGTTAATCCGTGTCAATAATTTATTTTCTTGTAGTTACGTATTTATATAAAAATTCAACAAATATCTGTTAGCAAATGATCACGAAAAAATTGGTTAAAAGCGTAACGATAAACATTTTGAAAAGGGCGGAGACAACACTCCCGGAGGACGTGAAGCAGGCGCTGAGTCGTGCATACGAGCAAGAAACGAATGAAATAGCGCGGGTGCAGTTGAAGGCGATGCTCGATAACGTGAAGCTTGCAGAGGAGTTGCAACGACCTTTATGTCAGGATACGGGTCTCCCTCTTTTTTACGTGACGCTCGGAAGCGGCAGCGTAAACGTAAATCCGAACGACATTGAGCGCGGTATAAGAGAGGGCGTGGAGGAAGCGACGAAAACGATTCCGCTGCGTCCAAACGTGGTGAATCCGATAACAAGAGAGGGTGGAGAAACGAACACAGGTGACGGAATACCACACATAAATTATAAAATCGCGGATTTCAACGTTAATGGACTTGAGCTACTCGTGTTTCCAAAAGGAGGTGGCTCGGAGAATGTCGGGGCTTTCGCTATGTTCACACCCAAGCCGGAAGAAGAAACAGTAGAGGAAATAAAGAAGTTTGTGCTTGATGCCGTGCTTAACGCTGCCGGAAAACCTTGCCCGCCTACCATCATCGGTGTTGGTATAGGTGGCTCAGCCGATATGGCGATGAGTCTTGCAAAAACAGCGCTGCTTCGACCAATAGGCGTGAGAAATGAAGATGGTCGGGTAGCAAAAATAGAGAACGAGCTACTCGAAGCGGTGAACAGCACGGGCATAGGTCCGATGGGTTTAGGCGGGAAAACAACCGCGCTTGACGTGCATATAGAAACCGCGGATACGCACATAACAAGTTTGCCCGTAGCGATAAATTTCCAGTGCTGGGTTGCTCGTAAAGCATCTGCGAGAATATATTCGAGCGGTGAGGTGGAATATCTATAGTAGGGGCTCGTATAGCTGAGGAAAAAACCACGAGATTCCACAAGAAGACATATCACTTAATTATATATTAAATCTAAATTAGACTATAAAGCATGGGAACAATCACAGTAAATATTAAGGACGAAGTAGAAAAAGAATTTAGAGCAGTTGCCCGCATTGTTCATGGAGGCGAAAAGGGATATTTGGAAGAAGCAGTCACTAATGCGATGCGAAGATGGGTAATTGCCGCAACGATGAGGGAAAATAATATTTTCAGCATTTACACAGAAGACGACGATTTCGAGAGTATTCCCTGGTTAACGGTTATAAACCCCTTTGAAGTGCTGGCGGATTAACATGCAATCATGAAAAATAAAAAATAAAAACAACTCTCAAACTTTCTTTTCAATTCAAAGAGGCTGTCCAACAATTACCCAGCAACAGATAATAATCCCCGCGTACATAAAAAAAGCAATTCTTCTTCTCACCATCTCAGCACTTTATAGCCATATCTAGCACGAATTGTGAAAACGAATCCTAAAAATTTATGAATTTCGATTCCAAGCGAAAAGAAACCGAAAATCTTTTATTGCAGCACGTACAACTATTCTTTGGTTATAAAAGCGAGGTGATGGTGAGAAATGGCGATAAAGGATGATAAAATGGGGCAGTCGTGGCTATTGCCCCCGGATATTAGCGAACTCATACCGGCAGACCATATCTGCTATCTGGTTGCTGCTATCGTGAATGGTATGGATGTCGATGAAGTGGAGAAGAAGTACAGGTTCAAACCCGGCAATCCTGCTTATTCCCGCAGGATGCTGCTGAGGCTGGTGATAATGGCGTCTACTGATGCCGTGTGGTCTTATCCCGGACAGAAAGCAGGCGGGGGAGATGAAGGGAAATAAGCCGAAGATAAGTCCGTTCTCGAAAGATTCGTTCGATTATGACGAAAAAAAAGACCAGTTTGTATGTCCTGATGGTGGAATACTCAGCAGAAAGGGGGAGTATGAGTATAAATGTAAGCAGGTGTATGCCTATTACGGTGTGGACTGTGGAGAATGCCCGTTCCGGGCGGAATGCGCGGGAGAAGGCAAAATAAGGACAATTACCAGTGACGGCTACGAGGGCGAACGCCGTAGGATGGCAGCTAAGATGCGGTCGG
>CAZXYJ010000148.1:0-2995 GCA_964644925.1 uncultured Halobacteria archaeon
ATGTAAATCTGCGTCCTAAATAGGTAGAAGTTATACTTTATCTACAATGAAAAAAAAACTTTTTTACATTTTAAAGTTTGTTAGTTCAAGATAACTTCTTCATCGCATCTTTTAACAGTGCCGAAGCTTCTTCCATGCTCTTTGCCGCTTCTTTCAAACGTCTACTGACATCCACGAGTCCAACCTCTTCTGCCTCTCTCGCCGCCTTCCAGAAACTTTCCGCATGCTCTTTATTGTGCTCAGCCCAATGTTCTAACTTCTTTTTTAACCTTTCGACCTTCTCCATTTTCTTCTCCTCATCCATAAATAGGGAATAGGGACGTTAGCCTTAACCCCTAGTGGCTAGTGGCTAGTGGCCATTGCCTATTGCCCACTGCCTACGTCCCAAAATCCCACGAGCTGAGATATTTCTTCTGCTCTTCCGTCAGTTCCTCGGTCTCCACGCCCATTGACTTCAGCTTCAATCGAGCCACTTCCTCGTCTATATCCTTCGGTACGGGATATACCTCTTTGCGAAGTTTCTCATGATTCTCTACTATATATCTCACGCACAACGCCTGATTTGCGAAACTCATGTCCATCACCTCTGGAGGATGCCCGTATGCCGCAGCGAGGTTCACAAGTCGGCCTTCGGAAAGCAGATACAGCTTCCTGCCATCGGTCATCTGATATTCAACCACGTTCTCTTTTACCTCGTTTTTCGCTACTGCCATCTCTTCCAGGTCGTTTGTATTTATCTCGACATTAAAATGACCCGTGTTGGCAAGAATTGCGCCGTCTTTCATCAACTCGATATGCTCGCCGCGTATAACAGACGTATCGCCGGTAGCAGTGATAAAGAGGTCGCCGATTTTTGCCGCTTCTCGCATTGGCATCGCCCTGTATCCATCCATAACCGCCTCTAATACTTTCCGCGGGTTTGTCTCCACCACTACCACGGATGACCCCAGCCCTTTTGCCCTTAGCGCTACTCCTCGTCCACACCAGCCGTAGCCTGCTACTACGACTACCTTACCTGCGAGGAGAATATTTGTCGCATTCATCACGCCATGAATAGTGCTCTGTCCGGTTCCGTATCGGTTATCAAACATCATTTTCGTCTCTGCATCGTTAACCGCGATAAAAGGGAAGCCCAGCTTGTTCTCCTTCGCTCTTGCGTGAAGTCTTATCACGCCCGTGGTCGTCTCTTCACAGCCACCCATTATGTTTTTCATCTGTTCTTCGTGCTCTGTATGAATTTTTGTAGTTGCATCGCCACCATCGTCAAGCACTACCGAAGGTTCTATCCTGAGTGCCTCATCCAAGCATTCGTAATATTCCTCGTTGCTCTGTCCCCGGAATGCGTATGTTCTTATCCCGAGTGAAGCCAAAGCAGCAGCTATGTCGTCCTGCGTAGAGAGCGGATTGGCAGCCGTAAGTGCAACTTCCGCACCCCCCGCTTTTAGTGCTAAGACAAGATTCGCCGTCTCCACCGTGACGTGCAAACATGCTATCACATTTACACCTTCTAACGGCTTCTCACGCTCGTATCTCGCCCTTATCATGCTCAAAACCGACATTCTACCACTGACCCACTCTATTCTCCTTTTTCCGCCTTCTGCAAGGTTTATGTCCTTTACCCTGTAATTATCCATATGTTAAATCATACCTCCTTGTCCTACTGTTTACTGAAGCCATAGAATATATTACAATAAAAAGCTTTATATTCCTTTTTTGCTTATAGTTTAATACATACAGGTAACGAAAAGCAGAAGAAGGTAAGGCGGCAATATTGGGGTAGAGGTGAGAGAAATGATAGTAAAGGATATAATCGAGGAATCGGCTCTGACACTCGCAGAAGCCAAGGAGATCTTGACAACACCGGGGAAGCGTGAGCGCGTAAAGAAAAAGAAAAATGAAGAGAAAGAGGCAGCGGAAGAGCATGAAATGAGGTTTGAACGAAGAAAAGCGGTTGAGAACACGGTAAAGTTCGCAAAACTCGGAGCTAAAGAGTCAAGAGCGCTTATAAATGAGCTTATGGAGTTAGAGAAAACAAAAGAGGAGATTGCCGTTCGGATTGCTGACCTGATGCCAAAGAGCAATAATGAGGTTCGAGCAATCTACGCGAAGGAGAGATTCACACTTACCGAGGCAAACATAGAAAAAATACTTGATTGCGTTGCCAAGTATGAATGAGTTACACAAAACAAAAAAGTTTGGATTTTTTGATTTTTTTTAAAAAAGTTTCTAAGAAGTTTTAGAGGGGAGAGGGGATGAGAGGAAACGAGTATGAAAAGAGGGGCAGGATAGAGAGGGGAAGGGAGAGCGGAAGGGAAAGTGTAAGGGAAAAGAAACGGGAAACGCATGTTCATATCCTCGATTATTTGCCCTATGGGCACCCCGAGGATTCTCGACCTGTATATCAGAAAAAACCACTTGTTCAGGCTGTTGGCGAGGCTAAGTTCGTCTTAATGGAACTTTCACCGAAGAAAGATAAAATCCCGGCGGTGTATGAACGCGTATATATTGGAGAGGGGGAGCGAGACGTAATAGACCATGTAATCAAGCGATTGAGATATACGGAACTGACACAGACGGCGAAGGTAGAACTTTCTTATATTCTGGAGAAAATGGTAAAGGAGGACGAAGAAAGATTCATACGGGCGTTCAACGAAGCAAAACCCATCACCACGAGATTGCACACGCTCGATTTGATGCCCGGGATAGGGAAGAAATTGATGTGGGCGATAGTGGAAGAGAGGGAGAAAGGGAAGTTTTCCGGTTTTGAAGACCTCACGAAACGAGTTAAAGGGCTTCATCATCCTGAGAAGATAATTGCAAAGCGAATAGAAGAGGAAATAATGGATGAGAACATGAAATACAAAATTTTTACGGTTTAAGAAATTATTAACCACCAGATTACACAGATTTCCACGAGATTATTTATTCTTTATAAAGTATATCTCCCTTCTATTTAGGACGCAGATTTACGCAGAAAACTATTTCCTCAAATTAT
>CAZXYJ010000149.1:0-2971 GCA_964644925.1 uncultured Halobacteria archaeon
GTAGCCCAGCGAAATAGCAGTCTCCGCCATTTCCTCTATGCTGTTCTTCCCATCGCTCCAGTTCGTGTGCACGTGCAAATCGCCTTTTATATCGTTTGGTTCCACCAATTTCGGTATCCTGTTCTCCTTAGCAGCTTCTACCTCGCCGCGGTCTTCTCTCAACTCAGGCGGAATATATGCGAGACCCACGTTCTTGAACACGTCCTCCTCATTCTCTCCTCCTATCCGCACATCGCCTCGGAAAACGCCATATTCGTTTATCTTTAACCCTTTCCTCACACCTAACTCGCGGATTCGTATGTTATGATGCTTGGAACCCGTGAAATAATGAGCGGCAGCGCCAAACGAAACAGCATCCACCACTCGCAAGTCCACGTCTATTCCTTTCAACACGATAGACGATTTCGTGTCCCCTTTTGCCACTATGTCCTCTATGCCGTCAAGGTGCGTGAATGCATCCATCACTTCTTTCGGTCTCTTCGATACCACCAATATGTCTATGTCCCCTATCGTCTCACGCCACCGTCTCAAACTGCCCGCGATTGTTATCCGTTCTACCGCATCCAACTTCTTCAATTCGGTCACTATTGATTCCGCGCGAGGCAGTGCTTCAGAAAGTAATTTCCGCCCTTTATATCGTCTGTATTGCTCTATCCCCTTCAGTATGTTCTCCTCTACCTTGGCACCAAATCCTGAAATCCCTTCTAACTTATGCGACTTAGCAGCTTCCTCTAACTGCTCTATGCTATTTATCCCGATTTCGCCATGCACCTTTGCTATTGTCTTCGGACCGACACGAGGGATGGCTAAGAGTTCAAGCAAACCTGCAGGGACTTCTTCCTTTAACGCTCTATGCGTCTTGCAATCACCTGTTTTTGCTATTTCCAGTATCTTTTTCGCGATACCTTCCCCCACACCGGGTATTTTCTTTAATTCGCTGACTCCTCCTCGTTCGGCTATCACCTTCAAGTCCTGCGCAAGTGTTTCTATCGTCCGAGCTGCTCGTCTGTACGCCCTTATTTTGAATCGATTTTCGGCTTTCAACTCTAAAATATCTGCTATTTCGTCAAAAATCCTCGCCATGTCGAGGTTTATCATTTTCGATTACAATATCTATGAGCTACACGAGCGTCTATAGGAATCGTCTCTCCACGCCAATAATAATCTACGTTATGTATTTCTGCATCATCAAGAATTTGGATCCTCTTACCGCAAATACAACATTCAGGATTTCTATCGTAAACCTGCTTTTTAAGTTCTAATGAAAAAATATTGTTTTGATTTTCAGTAATTTCACGAAGAGAATCAAACCCTATTTTGAACCTTATACGCACTGGATTTTGTTCATGTGTACGAGGTCCACTTGTTGCATCGATAAATTCATCATCGTGAGCCATCAAATAAATAAGTTCTTCACGAAAGGCATCTTTGAATTGAACAATAGTCTCTCTACTGCCCATTTCCACGTATGATGCAAATCCACACATTACAACGTCAAATATGCCCTTAATAATCTTATTATCCCATCTACCATTAACCTCACTCTCAGAACCCCTATAGAATTTTCTAAATGCGTTTCTATCAAAAACCTCTTTGGCTAGTTTTACGGACTCTTTGAAGATATTTTCGAGCTCCTTTTTTTCATTGCCGCTAATGTTTGCGTGGTGCTCCATCTCCCTATTCAAAAATTGTTTTAGAGAGGGCTTATATTCCTTAATACGAAACCGTCCTAATCTGTTGAACGCAAAAAATCGTAGAACTAATTCAGAATCAATCATTCGCCTATATAACTTGTCTTGGGAAGAGCCCAGTAAATATACAAAGTTATCATCAAGTGCTAATTTTTTTATCAAATCATTATAATCTCCATGATACATGCAGTTTCTTATCTCTTGTGCATTTAGTTTCATGCCTCCTGTATTGAGCCTATTAAAAATTTCATATACAATCTCATCATCGGCACGCGTACGGATAATTATCACAGGAATTTTTGCATTGCGAAGTCGACGTTCTAACGGTTTATGCTCACCTATTAGGTTACTATACCTTTTATTTTTAAGGTTTGTGAGTACCTTTAGTCCACTCAGTCCAAATTTACCATCTGAATATTGAACAATAGAGTTTATCCTCTGTTGTCCGTCTATCACCACATATTTTCCTTCCTCTTCTTCTGCTAAATATATCGAGGGAATAGGTATGCCCCGCAGTATGGATTCTATTAAACGACTCTTGTCAGGATTCTGCCACACATCATTTCTTTGAAAATCTGGTACATTCAAATGTCCTTCATCAAAATTCCTTTTTATATCGTAAACGCTCCAATACTCCAACTTACTAAATATATCCCGCATCACTTCTGCATTCATTTCAATCATCCCATTTTTACATCACATTTATTATGGTAAATTGTCGTCATTCTATAAAAAGCATATTCTCCCAGAAGACATATATAAAAATAACCGAAAAAATATCAAGAAGAGAAGCGAGGACTCTTCTAAGCAAAGCGGATTTTAAACATTGTATTAGTTTAATTTGAAGATTGTAAGGAGGATACCAGAGAGGAAGAAACAGAAATGCCTTTAACGGAGCTACCATTTGGTCTTGCAGGGCATATCTTCCGAAGTCCAATGCCCTTCGGCATTTATGACCCGCGTGAAGAAGTATTCAACAAGTACATACAGAACGGAGTTTCAGTAATTGTCCTCCTCGCAGAAGATGAAGAATGTTTGGAGAAGGCAGGACGTAACCTGCGACTACTATACGAAGAGGAGGGTTTCAACGTGATTCATCTGCCCATTCCCGATTTTGGTGTTCCTTCAAAGGGTGATATAGCCCGTGCCGTTAATGAGGTAATTGCGCACGCACAAACGGGGCGTAATATTGCGATTCACTGTTCCGCTGGTATTGGGCGTACTGGACTATTTGTTGCCTTACTTGCGAAGCAGGTTCTCGGCTTTTCAGGAGAGGAAGC
>CAZXYJ010000150.1:0-2964 GCA_964644925.1 uncultured Halobacteria archaeon
GTTGGACCTGCAATAGCAGAGAAATTGCGTGAAGCAGGTTTGAATTCGTTAGAGGCGATAGCCGTAGCGTCTCCCGCAGAACTGGTGGCAACTGCGGAGATAGGTGAATCTACGGCAGCGAAGATAATAAACGCTGCACGGGTGGCTGCGGACATTGGCGGATTTGTGACAGGGGAGAAGATATTGGAACGGCGACAGGGTATAGGCAAGCTAACCACGGGGTCAAAATCTTTCGATGAACTGCTGGGTGGCGGTCTCGAAACGCAAGCGATGAGCGAGTTTTATGGTGAATTCGGGAGTGGAAAGACGCAAATAGCGCATCAGCTCGCAGTAAACGTGCAGTTACCACCGGAAAAGGGTGGGTTAAACGGCTCTGTCATAATCGTGGATACTGAGAACACGTTTAGACCAGAAAGAATAAAAGATATGGCGGAGGCTGCTGAACTTGATTACGCAGACGTTCTTAAAAACATACACGTTGCCCGTGCATATAATTCAAATCATCAGATATTACTGGTAGAGAAGGCGGGAGAGCTTGCAAATGAGCTAAAAAACACCGAAAAGCCGGTACGGCTGATAATAATAGATTCGGCAACGGCACATTTCAGGAGTGAGTATGTAGGACGTGGAACGTTGGCAAACAGGCAGCAAAAGATAAACAAGCATCTACACGATGCCCTTAGGTTTGCAGACATCAATAACGCGGTGGCGATGATAACTAACCAGGTGATGGTGAGACCTGATGCCTTCTTCGGCGACCCTACAAGACCCATAGGTGGTCATATAGTGGGGCATACCGCTACTTTCAGAATATACCTGCGTAAGTCGAAAGGCGAGAAGAGAATAGCGAAATTAGTTGACTCGCCTAGCCTACCTGAAGCAGAGGCAGTGTTCTCCGTATCGAAGGCGGGAATCGGGGATTAATTATCCCTCTGTTTCCATCTCTTCTTTGCACGTTTCGCACACCATCAACCCGTCTCTCATTACCAGGTCATTTGAGAAGGTTCCGCATTTCTCGCATATCCCCTGCCCTATTCCTTCTCCTTCGCTACCTGTCCCGCCGAATGTCTCCCTGTCCACGTTCATCTCGATTAAATCAGCCAGTATCGTGTTCATCTCCGACGAAACAGCGAGTATATCCACGTCTGCAACGATACCCACCAATTTATCATCTTCTATCACAGGTACCTTTCTTATCCTCTCCGCCGCCATCATTCTCGCTATGTCCGACAGGCGGTCGTTAGAAGACGCAGTTATCAGGGGCGTGGTCATTACATCCTTCAATTTCACGGTGCTTGGTTTTGTGTCCTTGCTCACCACCTCACCGATTATATCCCCCTGTGTAACCATTCCCACGGGCTCGTCATTCTTAAGTACCACAATGCTGTCCACACCGTATCTCTTCATCAGCTTCGCTGCATCCCTCACGTTTAACTCTTTATCTCCCTGCACTACCTCTCGTACCATTACATCCCTCAGCGGTATATCGGTTTCCATCTCTTCTCACACAATTATAATATAAACATAAACTATGAATAATTTAAATATATAGTCATTCCAATAATAAATTGCAAAACCACGAGATTTCACAAGATTAACACAAGACCAGAAATCAGAAAGAGGAGAAATAATTTAGACTTCTTGATCTGTCCTTTCTCGTGAAATAAACCCTTTCAGGGTTTGCGGGGACGTGGGCAGAGCCCACGATGTGTGATTTTGTGGTTACTTCTCGGAAAGACTATAGTTTGGTGATGGGTATGGGAATGAAATACGTGATTTTGATAGGGGACGGAATGGCGGATTATCCGATTCCTGAGCGCGATAACAAGACCGCTTTACAAATCGCTTCTACCCCCAACCTCGATTTCATTGCTACCGCGGGCATCTGCGGCGCAGTAAAAACAATACCTGAGGGAATGGATGCGGGGAGTGACATTGCCACCCTCTCCATTCTTGGATACGACCCTGCGAAATATCACACGGGACGGGGCCCGCTGGAAGCAATGGGGATGCACATACCGCTTGATGAAAGCGATATAGCGTTTAGATGCAATCTCATAACGGAAAGCGAGGGAAGGATAGTGGATTACAGTGGCGGGCATATAACGAACGAAGAGGCAAAAGGATTGATAGCGGCGCTTAATGAAGAATTGCAGGTACGTGTAGAAGGGACTCAAATTGAACTTTATCCTGGCGTTAGCTATCGAAATGTTCTGGTTCTCAAATCGGAAGATTATGTTTTTGAGCGCGAAAAAGAAGTTGGAGGAGCACCACCACACGATATAATTGGTGCGCGAATAGCGGATGAACTGCCGAGAGAAGAGATATTGCGGAATATCGTGCTTACTTCGAGAGAAATATTGGATGGGCATGAAATAAACGTGAGGAGGGCAGCGGAGAACAAAAGGAAGGCGAATATGGTATGGCTATGGAGCGGTGGTAGAAAACCCTCAATGCCTGCGTTCTGTGATACGTACGGCGTAGACGGTTCGGTGATTTCAGGTGTTTATCTTGTAAAAGGCGTGGGGCGGTGCGTGGGCTTGGGTGTGATAGACGTGCCTGGCGCTACAGGGTACATTGACACAAATTACGCGGGCAAGGCGGAATATGCGTTGCGCAGTTTGAGGGAGCATGATTTTGTGCTGGTCCACGTAGAAGCGCCGGATGAGGCGGGGCATTTGGGCGATATAGACCTGAAAGTGAAAGCGATAGAGGATTTCGATAAGTTCGTGGTGGGTAAGATGCTGAGGGGGTTAGAGGATGAATTTGCAGATACGGGCGGAGAGGAGGGCTATAAAATATTAGTCATGCCTGACCACTACACACCGGTATCAGTGAGGACGCACACAAAAGAGCCGGTGCCTTTTGCGATCTATCGGTCGCACTACGAGAGCAGCGGCAAAGAAAGGAGAGGTAAAAAAGCATTTTGCACATTTGACGAAACATCAGCAAAGAAAGGTCCTC
>CAZXYJ010000151.1:0-2950 GCA_964644925.1 uncultured Halobacteria archaeon
GTCAAAGAGAAGAAAATGTGATGCGTGCGGGGAATACACACTGAAAGAGATATGTGGGCGGTGTGGGCGAAGAACGAAGGAAACAACGCCTCCAAGGTTTTCCCCTAAAGACCCGTATGGGAAATACAGAAGGATGATGAAATATGGAAGAGATAAAAGTGCATGAGCTAAAAAAGGTGAAGCTGAACAAGCCCGTAATGATAGAGGGGCTCCCGGGCGTAGGAAACGTGGGTAAATTAGTGGCTGAGCATATAATACAGGAACTTGGCGCCGAGAAGATAGTGGAGATTTATTCGTGGCATTTCCCTCCTCAGGTATTGGTAAACGACGATGGGACAGTCAGTTTATCCAAAAACGAGGTATATGCGTGGAAATCAAAGAATCTGGATTTGTTAATCGTCAGTGGTGACCAGCAGAGCGTTACAAACGAGGGGCATTATATTATAACTGAGACGCTTCTTGACATTGCGCAGCAATACGGCGTTTCTCGTATATACACGCTTGGTGGTTATGGAATAGGTCAGCTCGTGGAAAAACAAATGGTGCTTGGGGCGGTGAATGATGCTGAACTTGTAGAGGAGATGAAGAAATACGGCGTAGAATTCAGGGAGGAAGAGCCAGGGGGCAGTATCGTGGGTGCATCGGGACTTCTATTAGGTCTTGGGGAGCAGAGAGGTATCCCTGCAGTTTGTTTGCTCGGTCTCACCTCAGGGTATCTGGTGGACCCCAAAAGTGCGCAAGCAGTACTCAAAATCCTTGGTCGTGCATTGAATCTTGAAATACCTATGCAGGCGTTGGAAGACCGCGCAGAAGAGATGGAAAAGGTGGTTGAACGACTGAAGGAGATGGAGCAAGCACAGATTCCAAGGACTCGTGAAGAAGAATTGGGATACATCCGATAAGTAAGTTCAAGAAATCACGAATCCCAAACACTAAAAATTCACCGCAGAGCACACGGAGAACGCAATACTCTGCGCTCTCCGCGGTGATAAATCCTCTGGATTTTTAGATAGTGCCCTTCCATTAGGCCGAGTCTGCGGTTAGTATCTTCAGCGAGGTGGGCACTTTAGTCACGTCCCCCATCTTTATTCCTACTACATAGTCCAAATCCTTATCCTTTGCGAGATCTACGATTCGCTGTGTTATCACACCGTCAAACACCACGCTTTTCGCCTTTTCACTCGTTTCTTTTAGTTCGTTCGCCAGCTCCCTCACGGTGGTCTCCTTTACTATTTTCTTCTCTTTGTCTAATAGCCGTGCCTTAAACGTGCCTCCAAGCTCTTGCAGATGGGTTTTGAAGAGACTTGTTTTCTTCTCCTCTTCCTCTCCTCCCTCCTCCTTAACCTTGCTGGCTCTCCTTTGTACTACCCTTGGTTGCGGTTTTTGAACTTGCTTCGGTTCTTGCTCTTTTTTCTCTTTCTCGTATCCCTGCTGCTCTACGGATGTCTTATTGTGCAATGCTTTTGATATTTCCTTGTACGTCATATCCTCTACGCTTCTTCCTTCTGGCGACATGGCGATGTAATCAACGTCTGCAACCTGCAAAAGCTCCTTTAATATGAGGTCGCCACCTCTATCACCATCAAAGAAAGCAGTAACGGTCTTCCTCTTGCTCAGCTTGGGTACGGTAGGCGGTATATTTGTACCTTCCACAGCAATTGTGTTTTTTATCCCGTATTTAAGCAGATTTAACACGTCTGCTCGCCCTTCTACGATCAGTATGGCATCCGAACTGTCTATGTTCGGTCCTGCGGGCAAGCCTTTATAGCTGGTTATTTCTTCCATTCTTACCGCCTGCTTCACTTCACTCACCATCGTTTCACTGTCAATGCTCGTCTCGATAATTTCGCGCATCAGTAGTTTTGCTCGCTCGGTTATTCGTCTCCTTTTCGTCGCCCTTATGTCCTCTAACCCTGTGATTTCCACGTGTGCAATACACGGACCGACTCGGTCTATCGTCTCTAAGGAAGCGGCAAGTATCGCAGTTTCCGCCTTGTCCAGACCAGAGGGGACAAGTATTTCACCGCGTGATTTCCCCCCTTTCGACTCTATATTCACCTCGATTCTGCCTATTCTACTACTCTTCTGCAAGTCTCTCAGGTCTAACTCGTCGCCTAACAGACCTTCCGTTTGACCAAATATTGCGCCAACCACATCAGATTTTTCAACAAAACCTTCAGCTGTGATGTTAGCGTGAACCATATATTTTGTTGTATCTACTTCATGCATTTTATTTCCCTCCTTTAAGGTTCCTTCTCCTTCTCTTTTATCTTTTGATTTCACCATTACCTTCGCCTTTTCTACACCTTACTATCCCTCTTGGCAACATAAACAAACGGGTTCTGCCAATTTGTATATGAGACTATATGTGTACATTGTACATATATGATATTGATATAGTAAAAGATAAAGATAAAAGTTATTTTATGATGGAGATGGGCTCGATGCGATTCGAACGCATGACCTCCGCCGTGTGAAGGCGGTGTCATAACCAACTAGACCACGAGCCCCCTATACTTTACTTTTTGTTTACCTTACTTTTACTCTACCTCACCTTACCTTACTTCACCACACTACTCCACACCTATTATTCAGATGTTTTAAATATAAATTTTCCACGAGAGCCGGATAATAATATACGAAAGCTTTACCAAAGAAAAAGAATTCTGATATTATATCTGTATGTAGCTGTAGAGGTAGAGATGAAGATAGAAACAGTACGAGGTGGACTATGCGCAGTGAAAGGAGTACGAGCATACGGGATAAAAGAGGGGCATAATGGGTTAGCATTGATAGAAGGGAAAGGGCAAGCAGTAGGTATGTACACAGCGAGCAAAATAAAAGCCGCACCTGTTCTGTTTACAAAGCGACAGCTTGAGGGAAGTGAAGGGCAAATACAGGCAATAATTGCAAACAGCGGTTGTGCAAATAGCTTTACCGGCGAGCAGGG
>CAZXYJ010000152.1:0-2939 GCA_964644925.1 uncultured Halobacteria archaeon
GTAGCCTTGCTGAAAATTGTTACCACTCCGTTTCTCGTGACTCCTACCACCGCTCCATGCCGTTTAGACCTCAAGACCACGTACCATATCTTACCCTACTTCAGATGGTCGGCAGACATGGACGTGTCCCCCAACGCCGAGCCATACAAAGAATTACCAACCAAACGCAAGTCTTTTATCTCAGTAACCAGACCTATGTCTTTGTCGTTCTCTTTCAATTCCTCCTCTGATTTAAATCCTTTCAACTTGGCGGCTATCGTGTGCAAGTTGGCATCAACATCCCCTTCATAACCTCCGGAATATTTTCCACCACGTCCGTAGCAAGCAGCCCGAACCCTTTGTTCTCAAATGCTATATTGCCTGCAGCACCGTTGACAAACGCAGCCGCAGTTGCCACCTTTAACGGCTCGTCTGTAACGATAGCAAAGAACGCACCCGTTACGCCCGCAAGCACGTCGCCCGTGCCGCCAACCGTCATACCCGCATTTCCTGCTTTGTTTCGCTTCACACGAACGCCATTGGAGATAATATCTGTCGGACCTTTCATCAAAGTAGTAACCCTGTTTGCTGAGGAGAAATCCTTCACAAAATTTATACGCTCCTCTATTTGCTCCTCTGGCGGCACTTTTACGCCTCTTCCTTTTAGTTCCATCTTCATGAATTCCCCCGCATGTGGAGTAACGATAACGAATTTATCCCCCACTTCCTCTTTCATTTTCAGTGGCAAATGCAACCCGTAAAACCCATCTGCATCCACAACCACCCTTTTACTCGCTTCGTCTTCAATTATCATTCGTGTTGCTCGTTTCGTCTCCTCTTCCGCACCCAAACCCATGCCTATCACCACTACATCATGTGCTCTTATCAAGTTTAATACCGTTGGCACGTCTTTCTCTACCAATATATCGGAAGAAAGAGGTTGGACAATCAGATTGGGCGATAAAGAAGAGATAACAGACGAAACGCTTTTGGGTGCCGCTATTGTCACCCAGTCCGCACCAGCACGTAAAGCTCCAAGAGCAGCTAAAGTGGGCGCACCAGAGAAAGGGCCCCCTCCTACTATTAATACACGTCCATTGTCCCCTTTATGGCTGCTTGGTTTTCGCTGCCTCACGACCAGCCGAACATCTCCGGGACCTGCTAAATTCTCTATTCCTTCGGGGATGCCTATCCCGGCGACCACTAATTTCCCGACGTGTTCCTTGGCGTCCGCTTTTAACAAGCCCTTTTTCGCGCGATGGAACGTAACGGTAACGTTTGCTCGAACTGCTTTTTCCGATTCCCCCGTATCGGGGTCTAACCCCGAAGGGATGTCGCCGGAAACAACAAATGCGGCGTTTGCTTCATTTATCAAGTCTATTGCCGTTGCTTCTGGCTCTTTTATTTTTCCACGCACTCCCGTGCCGAAAATGGCATCTATTATGACGTCCGAACCCTTTAATAGCGGTTCTCGTGCTCGTAGTTCTGAAGAATCCGTTATCTCCTCCATGTCATATCCACACGCATGTAAAATTTGCCAGTTCCTCCTGCTCTCTTCGGTTCTCAAATCTTTTGAATTCCCGACCAATAATATTTGCACGTTAAAATTACCATTTTTCAACTGTAAATGTCGTGCAGCGACAAAAGCATCGCCGCCGTTATTTCCTTTCCCCGCCATTACCGTAACTTTTACGTTTTTCGTATTTCCTTCAAACTGCTTTTCAACCGCGTTTGCAATTCCCGCACCTGCGTTTTCCATTAGCTGTGCAGACGATAGCCCAAAGAATTTGCAGTTCTCATCTATGGCTGCCATTTCCGCTGATGATATATATTCCTCTTTTCCTTCCATACTCTTTTCCTTTCCCCCTGATTGATTATTGCCGCTCGGACAGCATCGCGTCCGTTACACTTATTCCTTTTTATTATACAAACGATTTATGTATTAATTAAATGAGGAGTTACAATCTATGACCTGGCAAGAAGAACTCAGAGAGAACATTTGCACCATCGCGCAGTTAAAGAAACACGTGGATTTGAGTCCCGAAGAGGAGGGGCAATTACGTGAAATTATGCGAATACACCCCATGAGCATTACCCGCTACTACATGTCCTTAATTGATGTAAATAATCCTGATGACCCCATTAGAAAGATGGCGGTTCCTTCAAAAGAAGAGTTGAATGCGATAGGCAGCTATGACACGAGTGGCGAACGTGAAAACACAAAGATGCCCGGTCTGCAGCACAAGTATCTGCAAACTGCTTTGATATTAGCAACGAATAGGTGTGCTATGTATTGCAGGCACTGTTTCCGAAAAAGGCTGGTGGGGCTTCCTACAGCAGAGATAATGCGTAGATTTAACGATGCGGTAAAATATATCGGCAATCATAAAGAGATTAATAATGTGCTTATAACCGGTGGTGACCCGTTTGTATTGTCCACAAAGGTAATCAGGCAATTCCTGGATAAGCTCTCGGTTTTTCAGCATTTGGACTTCATACGATTCGGAACTCGAATTCCCGTGACGTTCCCGAATAGAATCCTGGAAGACGAAGAGCTGTTGACTTTATTAGCGAACACCACAGCGAACCGTAAAAGGGTATACGTGGTAACCCAATTTAACCACCCACACGAAATCACACCGGACTCTATGGCGGCAGTTGAGTCCCTCATTTGTTCTGGCGTGATAGTGAATAATCAAACCGTTTTACTGCGTGGCGTGAATGATAATCCAGAAACCCTGGCTGAACTGCAGAATAAACTGGTCGGTATCGGTGTCAATCCCTATTACGTCTTCCAGTGCCGACCGGTAAAACGAGTAAAGACACATTTTCAGGTTCCTCTGTATAAAGGCTATGAAATCGTGGAAGACGCCAAGAAACTGCTTAATGGGCATAGTAAACGGTTCAAGTACATCATGTCGCATCTGAGCGGCAAGATAGAGATTGTAGGGGTTATGGAT
>CAZXYJ010000153.1:0-2933 GCA_964644925.1 uncultured Halobacteria archaeon
ACTAATGAAACTTGTATTCTTTACTGAAAATGAAATGAAAGGGGATAAAGTGAAAGGATTCAATTATAGCTTCTACAAATGGAATTTAGGACCGTTCACACCCGAAATTTATAAGGATTTAGAGTATTTGATGGAAAATGAATTGGTTACTGAGCAAGAATCTATTGAATTAACAGACCACGGTAAGGAGCTTCTAAATGGAATCAGGCATTTGTTAGAAGAGAACCAGGATGTCCTGAGATACATGGAAAGGATTGCAGAAAAATATGCAAATGAATGGGCAAGCACACTTATGAGTTTAGCTTACGAAACTGAGGTTGAAATTATACCTTTTAAAACAAAAGCAAAGATCAAAGATATTCCTATTGGTTATTACCTTGTGACAAAGTTAAATGAAATTGAGGCAAATGAAGTATTTGAAATTGATGAAGAGTGGTTAGAAACTTTTGATACTCTTCTTGATAAAGAGGAACACATCTCCCTAATGGAAGGAATGGAATCTGCCAGAACAAAACCATCAGAGAGAGTTGAAATAGAACAATTATGAGTTATGACCTATACGAGACTGATAAGGCTAAAAAAAGTCGCAAAAAACTTGAAAGAGGAGGAACTCACATAAAGGAAAGTATTAGAAGGGCTTATGAACACCTTTCTCGTGATCCTACTTTTAATACTATGTTTCTTGAGGGGACACTTAGAGGGAAAAGGAAATATAAATTTATGGGGGCTAAATTACGGATAGAATTTGCAATTTGTAAGGAATGTAGAAGGCTTGGCCATACCACTTTGAATAACTGCATAGACTGCAAAGATATACCTGATGATGCAGTTAAGATTTTTGATGTGTTCTTTAAAGAAAGAGGTTATTAAAACGTCAAGGCTATAATAAAAAAGAAAGGAATTGATAAAAATGTGGAATTAGTTGAAGGAGATGTAACTGAGACGATTCCTGAATATATTGAAAAGAATACTCATTTGAAAATGTTAAGATTTTAAAATTCCATTTCGCGATAACCCCATGTTATATAATCAATGCGTAAATATTTTTTGGCACAGCGGCGGTGGACAGTATAATGGACTAATTGTCGAAACAGCCAAGCAAATGAGGGATTTTGCAGATTTCTATGAATTTGAATTTCGAGCTTAAATAGAAGGAAGTTATACTTTATATACAATTAAAAATGACCATTGCCCGTTTCAGCCACAACCCGCATTTAATCTTGCTCCATGCGCCTGCGGTGTACGATTTCAGAAAGTATCCCATAATGTACGGCCCAATTGCCGATGGCGTTCCATCAACGCCCATATTCGAGATGTACCCTATCGGATTCGTTTCTATTCTCGAGCATCTGGTACGAAACGGGATAAATGTAAGAATAATCAACTTAGCAGCGAGGATGCTCGATAGCGATAGTTTTGATGCAGAAAAGTTAATACGCAGGCTTAAACCACATGCTTTTGGCATTGACCTGCATTGGTTGCCGCATACGCAGGGCAGCCTCGAAGTAGCGAAGATATGCAAGCGATACCATCCCGACATTCCCGTCATTTTCGGTGGATTCTCCGCCACGTATTTCTATGAAGAGTTGATTCGGTATCCCACCGTGGATTTTATCATACGAGGCGATTCCACAGAAGAATCGCTGTTACAGCTAATGAAAACGATTGTTCAGAGAGAGCACGACTCTTCCTTCTGCGGTATCCCTAACCTTGTATGGAAAGATAATAGCAATAGCAATAACGGCGAGATGCGTGTGAATCCGTTCTCCTACGTTCCCGCAGAGATAAACAAATTTTCAAATAACTACCTGCCGATTTTCAAATCCGCATTGAAATACCGTGACCTCAAAAGTCTCATTCCGTTCCACGGCTGGTCTTCCCATGAATGGCTGGACTACCCGATCACGCCAGTGCTAACTTGCCGTGGCTGCATCCACAATTGTATATTCTGCGGTGGCTCCCGGAATGCGCTTGCAACGTACTGCAACCGTAAAAAACCCGCTTTTCGCGACCCGGAATTGGTAGTGAAGGACATTATAAAAATCACGCGATACACAAAAGCGCCAATATTCGTCATTGGCGACATCCTGCAACCCGGTGAAGAATACGCATATACCGTTCTGGAAGAACTGAAAAAGGCGACATTTGATAATCATCTGGTGTTTGAGTTATTCGATACGGTACGCAATCCCGAGGAATATTTCATGTGCGTGGCGGATTCGGTTGAAAACTTCAACTTTGAAATATCCCCGGATACCCATGACGAGTCAATAAGAGCGGCAGAAGGCAAGCGGTATAAAAATTCCGCGATAGAAGAGAACCTAAAATGGGCTCTGGATTCGGGATGCAACAAATTCGACCTGTTCTTTATGATTGGGCTTCCTCTTCAGACGTGCGAATCCGCTATGGCAACGGTAGATTGGTGCGGGTCGCAGATGGACAAATTCGGCAAACGCGTAGTTCCTTATATTCTCGCATATTCGCCTTTTATTGACCCCGGCTGCATTGCGTATGAGCATCCGGAAAAGTTCGGCTATAAAATCCTGTTCAAAACACTCGAGGAATACCGCAAAGCAATGCTATCGCCGAGCTGGAAATACGCGCTGAATTACGAGACCCGATGGATGACCCGGGACGAAATCGTGAACTGCACGTATCAAGCAGGGCTCAAGCTGAACGAGTTGAAGGCAGAATACGGTTTGATTGACCAAGCTTCATTTAAGTCAACGGAAGAGCGAATAAAGCTTGCAATTGAGCTTACTGCTGCGATAGACAAAATAAATGAGATGCCCGATTTATCCACGCGGCAGAAAAGATTGATGCAACTGAAACCAAAGCTCGATACGATGCTTAATTCTGTTATTAACGAGAAGAGGTACATGGAGTGGCCTGCTGCGAAGGGGAATTTAAGGATTTTTCGCTTTATCAAAACG
>CAZXYJ010000154.1:0-2919 GCA_964644925.1 uncultured Halobacteria archaeon
GCTTAACTCAACCTTCACAGGCACTAAAACAGGTCTTCTTATTCCTTTAGAACTTATTTCCGGAATCTTTTCGATGTAAAAATCATTCAATTCAACGCCTCCACCCTCCAGAACTTTTCTCTCTATCTCTCCTTCCACACCCTCTGCAAATTCGGTTTCATAGCCAAATGCAGGAGCAGTGACAAAGGCTCTGCCGCGCTTTATCAGTCTGTTTATCGCTTCTATTTTGTCCTCTGTGACTTTCTCCATCCTGTCTTTGTGTAAATCCGCGAGTCCAAACCTGTCGCGGAAACAAACTACGTCGCCTAGTAAAGCCTCGTCAAACGGCAGGTTTTGTTTCATACGGCGGCTGCTCAAAACGAGATTGAACAGATAAGCTTGATACGCATGCACAAAGAGTTTCTGCAGGTTCTTCGGAAGCACAGAAAAAGCAGAGCGGAAGTCCGATTCGTTTATACTTTCTCTTTCTCTCCCATTTTTTACCAGTTCATTCAGCATCGCCTTTTCGTATCGCAAGAACGGTGGCATTTTTTTCAATCCTTCTTTCAGTCCTTTCAGTTCGCCTTCCTTGCACAGCCGCCTTGCTTGTTTCGCCTCTTCGCTTTCGTCAGGGAACACATCCGAGATGTAGGACAATACCGCTTCTTTTAGTTCACCGCGTATCAGGTGTTTTCCCACTACGTGCGTTATCGGGCGCCGAATGCCAAAACGCTGAACGCCGAAGAAATTAGGTACGCCACCTTCATTTTCTATTTCTGCGGTTATCGCCGCGATTTTCCGTTTTATCTCTTCTTTACGTCCTTCTATGTCACGAACAACAATCTCAAATTCGTTTCCGTGCAGGTCACCCAGAGAAACGGCTTTATTCGACCTGCCTATTAGTTTTAACGATACGTCAGCGATTTTTAGTCGTTCCAGCTCGGTTTCTGCTATGCCTTCGCCCCAGATGCTTATCTTCTGCGTGGTAACGGCAACTTTGTCTTTGGTGCCTGCGAATCCGATTCGGTTCCTGCTGACTCGCAGCCGTCGTGAGATTTCGTTTATCACGCCGTGTGTGTCCCAGTTCTCCTTTGTCAGCTCGGCAATCAGGTATTTGCCTTCTTCTTGCTCTGCTCTATTCGTGATTTCACGAACATAAAAGTCAGTGGGTTTTGTTTTTATTACGCCGCCTATTCCTTCGGTTCGCGTAGAATAGAACGCTATGCCTATTCGGGCTTCAAATTCCGGGGGTTGGTTTTGGTGCATTTGCAGTGTTCTGAAGTTTTTATTTGCCAAGATTGTTTAATACTAAAACAAGGGGTATATTACTATTAACCTGCTCAAAGCAAACAAAGCAGCAGCGATAAAGTTTGGCATAGATACTCACTTCATCGAAGAAAAAACCGATACGCAAAGGAACATCGAAATTCTCGGCGATGTGAAGATATTCAAAGCAAGCATTGAGATAATATGTGGCGAATATAGTTTTTTAGATACTCGGTTATTTGTTTGTAAAGACCTCCATGAGGCGGAGAGAATAGCAATTGAGCAGGTCGGTAAAGAAAATTCGATGTATCCTGAGGAGACATTCTATAAACTACTATCAATCGAGGAATTCAAATATTTGGATAGTTACACAATCAATTATAGATTGAATAAAATCTAATGCCGGATAATGCTAATTAACAAGAAGGAGATGGACGAGTGAGAAACTTTTGGATAAAAACCTGTTGCAGGAAATCGGGAAATTGCAAAGCTATATTGCCAATACCGAATTTTCGATGGGTGCGGAACGGTTGGATGTAGTCTGGAGAAGACTGCCCGAGTCCGTTCCAACATACGTCTTTGAGGTTCAAGTAGGTGGTGACCTCTATCACGCATTAGGAAAATTAAAGCATGCTCATGACATCTGGAACAGCCGGATTTTCCTCGTGGCATCATCGGATGAGTTGGGCTCCGTCAATCAGTTGCTATCGGGGACATTTCATGAGATACAACCCGTGCTCAGGTTAATTGAGATAGAAAAGATTCAGAATTTGCACCGATCTAAGCGGGACATTTATGAAATTGAGTGCGATTTAGGGTTAATTCCGTAAACGGAAAGCAAAAACAGAAAGAAAATGAAAAAGCTAAAGCCTTTACAAGACTTGCGATTCCTTACAATCCTTATCATCCTGAACCTTACGAGCGTTGGACATTAAGGGGGTTATACGATTTAGGGAAGGGCGAAATTTTAGTTGGTGACGATTTCTGGAATTTTGTTGCTTCCGATAACATCTATGAAGAGCTATTAGATGTGTTTCAAGAAGTGGGAGAAGAATTGAGGAGTGAGATTGATGAAAAATTTGCAGAGTTCAGGATGCGAAGATAATAGGGTGATGTGCGCGAGAGGGGACTCAGAAGTACAATAAGGCGTGTTTAAGTATATATTTTAGCCCTCTCTATCTAAACCGCTAAACCCGCCAATCCGCTAAACCGCCAATCCGCCAAACCGCTAAACCACTAACCCGCTAAACCGCTAACTGCTCCCCTTTGCATCCGCCTCACACTCCTCTCTATATGATACCCCGCACCAATATCCCCTCTATTCCACAATGCACCGTCTATATTTCTGATACCCGCCAGCGAAATTCCCCTTGCCTCTTCTATGTTTTCACCAACACCCACAGTGCAAACAGTTCTTGAGCCGAGCGAATAACTATGCCCATCTTCCCTCAACTCCATAGCCCCTGGATAGATCCTCAAATTATCCCCATATTGTTCCTGTAACGCATACGCAGCACTCAAATCCACCCTTCTATTCCCGCTGTATTTCACTCGGTACCCGCCATAATCCATCGGCACGGCATAAGTCACCACCGTCGCTTTCTCCTCGCACTCTATCCTCGAAAGATTCCCTTCTATCATACGGAAACAGACATCCACAAAATCGCTTTTCAG
>CAZXYJ010000155.1:0-2893 GCA_964644925.1 uncultured Halobacteria archaeon
CCAAAAGCACAAACCGGCTGTTTCGTTTGCAGAACCGCATAAGCAACGTCCAAACCACCCTGCACACCCGTCATCTCCTTATGACCAAAAACGTCAGAAGCCGCAGCTTGCACCCTTCTTACCCATTTGTCATCAGGATCGGTAAACATAGGTGGGTAGCCCGGTTTACAAATTAGCTCTAAATCTATCCCATGTTTTGTCTTTACGCGTTGCAAAAAATCCTCGAACTCCTTTATCACTTCTCCCACGTCTTCCTCTGGAATGTATCTACGGTCGCCACGCAAGGTGCAGCTTGGCGGTATAACGTTCTCCTTTACGCCACCGTTTATCATCGTAACGTTGAAAACAGACGTTATGTGTTTCTGCCCTGTCGTTTCAGTCATGTAAGAGCTGCAAGGTGCTTTCGATTGCCGATTGCCCACTTTCCTTTTCAACGCATCCAACTCTTCTATTACCCGCATTGCCTGCTCTATCGCATTCACGCCCAAAAACGGAACAGAGCTGTGGCATGATTTTCCATACACCTTCATTTCCCAGTTCAGCACTCCGTTCGTCGCTACACAGATACCTTCGTTATCGCCGTCCATACAGAGTAAATAATCGCCCTGAAGGAGACCCGCATCTGCAAAGAAGCACAGACCTGAATAGGGTCCTATCTCTTCATCCGTGGTTAACGCAATGCGGAGATTATATTTGCTCGTTAAGTCCAGCTCGTGCATCACGCTTAATGCCGTCAAAAGCGATGCAACGCTTCCCTTAGAATCCGCTACACCACGCCCATATATCCTGCCCCCTTTGACCACCGACTCAAAGGGCGGTGTGCTCCAGCCTTCTCCTGCTGGAACCACATCCAAATGCGTGTATATATCTACGCTTTCCTCTGCACCGAAATCTTTGGTAGCGAGAAGGTTCATTCTTTCTCCGCTTAGTTCCGCACTCTTTTGCCGTGCTGCATAAACGTCCTCGGGCATCTCTACCTTTTCGCATTCAAACCCGAAATCCTCAAACACCGGAATAAGCCAATCCACTATCTCTTCGTAATTCTCCCCGGGTGGCACAAACGTGGGTATCCTGACTAATTCCGTGAGATAATCTATAAGTTCCTTCTCTTTACCTTCTACTGATTTCTCCAATTCCTCTTTTTCTTCCATTTTTATAACAACAATTAAACTTTTCTTCTTATAATAAAAGCGTAACCATTTCTATCATTGCTAAAGAGGAAGATTTATAAAAAGACATGCAGGGGCAAGAGAAATTTAGCTGCATTATGGTTGATTGGGACTATGCCTACGACCTTTGCAGGGATGTAAGTGAGGAGATGCGGGATGCGGAATTCCGACCTGAGGTTATAATTGGAGTAGCGAGGGGCGGCTGGTATTTAGCTCGTGTTCTTTGCGATTTGTTTCTGCTTAAGGATTTGTTCAGTTTGAAGGTGGAGCATTGGGGCGTAACGGCTACAATCACGGGCGAAGCAGAACTGAAATACGGGCTTGATGATGCGGCAATAAAGAAACTAAGGGGAAGGAAAGTATTGATAGCCGATGACGTGGCGGACACCGGGGACAGCTTAAAACTCGTAGCCGAATATGCGAAATCGCTGGGAGCAAAGGACGTGAAAACCGCAACTATGCACCATAAAACCTCTTCTTCTTTCATTCCCGATTTCTACGGCGAGCTGGTAAAAGAATGGAAATGGGTAATCTATCCCTGGAGCATCCACGAGGACGTGATGGATCTGGTAGAGAAGGTGATTCCAAAAGGGGGTAAATGGATGGGTTTGGATGAAATAAGGGATTCTATGAAGGATAAATTTGACTTTTACGTGCCTTATCACCTTCTAAAGGAGATTCTGGAGAACATGGAGTTTCACCGTAAGCTAAAAAAGGAAGAAGAAGGAGAGAAGGTGGTGTGGAAGAGAATAGTTTAAAATGTTTTCTCCCACGACCTTCCCAGCGACATTTTTACAACGTTTCGAGTCCAAACGACTCCAGCAGCACATCTGTATTTATCTTCCCGCTAGTGAACGTTTTCCCGCTGTTCACTTCGTTTACCGTGATTTCCGCAGGTGCGAACATGCCTGCATCTACCTTAAAGAAGTCAAAGCCCGCTTCCTTGAATGTCGTATAGAACGGCTTTCCGTAATCCTTTGAGTTGAGCGAAGGCACTTTCTTCACGTATTCTTTCAATTCTTCCACGTTATCGTAATCCACCGTGTAATATGTGCGACCGCAATAGATAATGCAATCGTTGGTCGAACCCATACATTTCACGTCATTACCTACAACAGGCGAGAGAGGTATGATGCCATGAGCATGCTCTATGCAGTTTATGTCAAACCCTAAAGAATCGAGTTTGTGAATGCCCGTCTCTACTACCCTCGCGGAGATCTGCACGGAGCCCGCAATAGAAGCGGTTGGCACAACCACGATAGAGAGGTCCTCAGGTTCCACTCTGCACGCCTTCGCTATCTCCGATGTCACTTCCTCGTCAGGTATCTTGTCGCTTTCCAGCACCAATACCGCATCATCCGCTTCATCTGCATACAATATCTTATCATATAGCTCGCGTGGGTTGAGCGAAAGTGCCCTTGCGGGTCCCGACCCCATACCGAAGAAGTCCTTTACCTTTATTCGCCAGCCCGCATATTGCGATGCCATGCAAGCGACTACGGGATGGTCAGTAGTAAGTTCTACGGCGGGCACCACCACTTTCCCGAGGTCAAAGCTGCTGAATTTTATATCCGCAAGGTCCGCCATGCAAATCCGCGCTACATACAATCCCGCTTCAAATCCCCCTTCTTCTCCTACCCCCGCATCCACGATCGTCGTCCCGTTATCCAACTCCTCTATACCTACTTGCAACGCCTCCGAATTGTCCATCATCTCCTCAAATA
>CAZXYJ010000156.1:0-2871 GCA_964644925.1 uncultured Halobacteria archaeon
CTTTCAGGTTGCTGCCATTTTCTTCGGTTTCGGTGCAGCTGGGCTGGCAGGAGGGTTTGTCTTTGGCATGATTGCGAGCGGGATTGTGAACCTGCGTTTTCTTGACTTGCGGTTTGCACGTTTCGGAGTGCATCATCTGAAGAGTCTGTTCTCTTTTTCGTTCTGGATCTTTTTAGCGGCAGGCGGCAGTCTTGTGTTCAGTTACACAGACACCGTGCTAATAGGTTATTTCATGAAAAACGCAGATGTCGGCGTGTATCGTGTGGCATTCCAGTTTACAACAGCGGCTACGTTCACAACGGCTGCGATGTACACAGTCCTGTACCCAAATATGAGCAACTGGAGCGCGCGTGGTGAATATAGCATGGTAGAGTCTGCGCTTGCAAAAGGTTTCACGTATTCACTGCTGCTCGCCGTGCCTGTTTTTGTTGGCGGGCTGCTGCTCGGCAACCGGTTGTTGTATTTCTTTTACGGTGCGGGTTTCGCGCGTGATGCACCAGCGCTGTATGTGCTGCTTGCTGTACAGGTGGTAAATGTGTTCATGTATTTGCAGACGACGTGTCTGAATGCGTTGAATCATCCAAAAGAAGCATTCAAGGTGACCGCAGTGGCATCAATAGCGAACATCCTGCTGAATTTTGCTTTGATCCCTGTTCTGGGAATCACGGGTGCTGCGGTGGCAACGCTGGTGACAATGACGCTGAACGCGGCGCTTGCGTACCGTGTGTTGAAACGGATCATTGATGTGCGACTGGAATATTCATCGATTCGGAATATACTGGTCTCATCGGCAGTGATGGGTGTGTTCGTTGGTGGCTACCGTCTGATGGTGCCGCTGTCCAACGTGTGGCTGACACTGGTTCCAGTGGTAGTTGGCGCTATTGTATATGGTATACTGCTGCTGAAATTTGACCAGAGCATTCACGATGAACTTCGGGCGATAGTGGTGCAGATGGGTGTGCAATGGCCGCGGTGGTTGTAAGTGGGTATCATTAACTTTCACGAATATGATTTTAACATCTTCTGATGAAATAAAACCGTGAGTTCCAGAAAGATAATTCAAGCATTCTATCATCGCAGCTTCTTCATATCGCTTCATCCTTTCCCTCTCACGCCCATTTCACCTCTGAACCCACCCAACTCCCTTATCACCTCCGCTTTAAAACTTAAGTTTGAGCCAAAAGTGTTTCTTACCTCCGTTACTTCCTCAGGAAAACCTCTATGCGTTGCACCAACCAGCCAGTAATATTCCTCCGGCAGGAGTTTCGGCTTTTTCGTTATCCATCTCGGCATCAATCTACCACCTGCCGCAATTGCATCATATTCCCTACACATTCTCTCAAGTTCCTTCAACCAGTCCTCATCCGCAACAGCATCATCATCGAAGAACGCAATAACATCGCCTTTTGCTTCTCTTATGCCCTTATTTCTGCTTTCTGAAAGACCTAAGTTCTTTTCGTTTAATATCACCTTGACCTCAACTTTATCCGCCTCTTCAATTCCGATTTTTAAAATCTTATCATACAGCCCCCTGTTCCCATCTACAACCACGACAATATCCAAATTATTGTAACTTTGCGAAAGGAGGCTATCTATTGCCTCTACAAAGTCTTCATACCTATCACTTCGGTGCGTGCATATTACAATGGATATGAGCATATCTCTTGCTGTTACAACTTTAATCATTTTTTTCTTCATACCCCACCCACCAAAATTGCTCGGACAACGATGCCAACAAGTAATGCAAGGGTTATGCTTACAAGTGTCCCGATTAAATAGTACTCAGCCATTTTCCTATCCTTCAATTCATTGAACCTTGCAATAGATTTGGCATACGATTGTGTCTTTTATTTTTTCCTTTTTTCTTTAGTAAAGGTTTCTTTTTAAAAGAAAAGTTTCTTTTAAGCCGCTGGTTCCTACATCTTTCTCATATCTCCTGAGCATTAATTTGATGAAATAGGCACCCATAATACTTACAACAATATAGCTATGCAGAAATTATCACAGCGATTTTAAAGACATAATTCATTTTTACCACCTGTCTCTATTACCCATTTCTGGTTCAGTTTCTAATTCGAACCATTTCTGGTTCAACAAATCAGTCGCCGCCTTTTCTGTGTCTCTCCATAAATGATATTTCCCGGCTCTCAACGTTTTTATATACGCTCCTTTCTCCAACACCAAAATTCTTAGACGCACCTCTAACCGCCTCCCTATTCCCTCCTTGCTCCCTGAAATATTCTTAAAGCATTTTTTAATTCTTCCTGAACTTCCGCTCTGTCCTTCAACTTTCTCGAAGACTTCAGATCGCCAGTTACTACCACATACCTGTTCTGCAACGTACGAGTCATTTAATCCATTTAGATATTTATTTTTTAATCTCTTTTGGAAGCTTTATGTAATCCCCTTCAATGCTGCTCACCAAAATTTCGGATTTTAGCCCGATAATCTTATCCATTCCTTTTCTGAATTGATCCTCCATCATTAGTTCTTCTTCACACGACTCACACCTGTAAAATTCGGTAGGAGCTTCAAATCCTTTAACAACACTCTTCTCCACGATTTTCTTGAGTTCTCCACCACAGATGGGACATTTCATTATTTTCTAACTTCTTTTTTATTATAAAACTCAATGACCTTCTCCTTTTCATCAAAGCAAATTTTAAACCTCTCAAATACGTCTTTTCTCCCAATGATGTTGAACCCGATGCCAAGCTGTTTCGAAAACCCTATCCCAGCCTCAAACACCTCATCGCCAATTTGAATCTCCAAGCGATGTACGTAAACGATTATAAGGGCGCCGTCACCAACAGTAATAAACATTTTTTCGCCTTTTTCTACCTCCAGCCCAAGTATCTCACCTATCTCTGC
>CAZXYJ010000157.1:0-2860 GCA_964644925.1 uncultured Halobacteria archaeon
AATATAAAAGGATGCGTGATTTGTGGGGGATTATGCGTGAATACGATATTGTCGTGGTAGGCGGCGGTCCAGCGGGATGTATGGCAGCGAAATATGCAGCAAAGGCAGGAGCCTCTACGCTGATTATAGAAGAGCATTCCGCAATAGGCGAACCCGTTCAGTGTGCAGGGCTTATAAGCAAAAGAGCAATAGAAGAAAGCGAACTGAAAAACACCGGGTCGTTCGTAAACTGCGAGTTGAAAGGGGCAATTGTTCATTCGCAATCGCATGAGCTGAGGATAGAATCACTATCTCCAGATAAGAGGGCTTTTGCCATAAGGCGGGATATTTTTGATACTGACTTGGCGAAAGCCGCAATGGACGAAGGTGCGGAGTTAATTTTGAACAGCAAAGTAAAACATGTGAAGAAAGGGGGGAAGAGAGAGGGGGCAAAGCTAACGATACTGGCTGCTGCTGCTACCACCAGCGCAGGTGTAAATTTAGAGGAAAACGAGATAAATGCAAACGTGGTCATTGGCGCTGATGGCTGGAGAAGCGGAATAGCCAGAATGGCGGGGCTAACCGTCACAAAAAACTTCCTGAACTGCGTGCAAATAGAAGGGCAGTACGAAATACACGAACCCGTTGCAGATATTTTCGTGGGTAAAACCATCGCGCCGGGTTTCTTCGCGTGGGTCATCCCGATTGGCGAAACAACGGCTCGAATCGGTCTTTGCATAGACAAAAGGTTTTCACCGCATCCAAATCCTCTGCCGTTTTTAAAAAGAATTTTATCCGAGCACCCAGTCATTGCGAAGAAATACAAATTTGGCGCACAATCAAAGTTTACTGCGGGGGCAATCCCCATTCCGACGGAAAGGCAGAAGACCGTAAAAACCGAGGCTGGTACAGGAATACTGCTGGTTGGCGATGCCGCGGCTCAGGTCAAGCCAATCACAGGCGGAGGCGTGTACTACGGGATGAAGTGCGGTAAGATAGCGGGAGAAGCCGCAGCAAGAGCATGTTTGGAAAGAAACATGGAGCTGCTGAACGGATACGAAAAGCGATGGCAGGAGGAAATAGGAGCGGAGATGGCTTTTGGACTGAAGATTCACCGATTAAGGTGTGTACTCAGCGATAAGGACTTCGATAGGATGTGTCGGGCATTATCAAAATACGATATGATACAGCGAATAACGAATCGAGGGGATATGGACTATCCTTCCTTCGTGTTCCGTGAACTGTTAAAAAATCCCGGTATCATTATGTTAATGGCGAAAAACATCATAAAATATTTATATGCAGAACGAAAGATAAGGTAAATAGATTAAGAAAAGGTAAGCAGAGGGCTTAGACAAAATGGCAAGGATGTATGCAAGGAGAAGGGGAAAATCGGGCTCTACGAGGCCCATTAGCTCCAGCCTGAGGGAGACGGCACCGGAATGGGTGGATATAACAGCGAAAGAAGCGGAGAAGAAAGTGGTTGAGTTATACGAGAGAGGGCATTCGACAAGCGAGATAGGGATACTGCTGAGAGATAACTATGGCGTGCCAAGTGTTGCAGAGGTTACGGGGAAAAAGGCAACGGCGATATTAAAGGAACAGGGTATTGCAGGGCAGCTACCTGAAGACCTCCAGAATTTGATGCGAACAGCGTTGAGAATACGAAAACACCTCGGTGTGAATAAGCACGACGTGCATAATAAAAGAGCGCTGCAGTTAGCGGAATCGAAGATAAGAAGGCTTGGGAAGTATTATAGGAAGGAGCACGTGTTACCGGAGGACTGGAAATACAAGCCTGAAATTGCCGAATTTGACATGAGAGGATAGGGTAAGAATAGAGGTGATAAAAAAATGAAAGAATATGGAGAGATATTGTTAGGCGTTGTGTTAGCGATATTGGGCATAGCGGGGATATGGTATTTCCGAGCAGAGGTGTTGGCGGTTATATTAGGTGTGATTGGCATAATCGTGCTGATGGTGGGAGCAGTATTTCTGATGATAGGCGTAAGTGACGTGAGAGAAAAGGGAGAAGAAGAGATAGAGATGGGTGAAGTTGCGGAGAGTGGAACAGAAGAGGAGGAAAAGAGTGAGTAGCAGTGGGGACGGTTAAACCGACGTATGTAAAGAAGCTGGCGAAACAGCTGTTGAAGGAAGTAGCGGAGTGCACTGACGACTTCGAGCTAAATAAGAAATTAGTGGACGAATATACAAACGTAGAGAGCAAAGGTGTAAGAAATAGAATAGCGGGGTATATAACGCATAAAAAGAAAGGTAAAGTGGCGGAGCCCGAGTTAGAGCCCGAGCCGGGCATAGTAGCATAAGTTAAAATGTTGAAGATAGAAGGTGTGTATCCAGCGCTTATAACGCCGTTTACAAAGGATGACGAAGTAGATAAGGAAGGGCTGAGGAGGCTCGTGGAATACGTGATAGAGGGCGGTGTAGCGGGGATAGTCCCATGTGGTACGACAGGTGAATCCGCAACGCTCTCGCATAAGGAGCATGAGGAAGTGATAGACGTGGTGGTGGACTGCTCAAAAGTGCCAGTGATTGCAGGTACGGGGTCGAACAACACAAAGGAAGCGGTTGAATTCACGAAACATGCAGCGGATGCGGGTGCTGATGCTTGCCTTTTGATTACCCCTTATTACAACAAACCGAACGTAAAAGGTTTGAAGGAACATTTCAAGCGGATTGGCGATTCGGTGGAGATACCTCTGGTTTTGTATAACATACCTTCGAGAACGGGACAAAATGTGAGTGCAGGGACGATGGTGGAGCTTGCTTCAGAGATTACTAATATAAAGGGTGTGAAGGAGGCTTCGGGTGATTTGAAACAGGTAGGCGCGATTATAAGGTCGGTGACGGAACAGGGTTTGGA
>CAZXYJ010000158.1:0-2848 GCA_964644925.1 uncultured Halobacteria archaeon
AAAAGAAAGCTTTACCAAAGAAATTTGTTTTTCTTTTAGCACAGGTTTTCTTTTTTTTGAAAAAGAAAAAGTGTTGCGTAAATCAGTGTAAATCTGTGTCTCAACTAACTAAACATTTGCCTTGGTAGCATAGTGGTAATGCGCCACCTTGGTAAGGTGGAGAGCGCGGGTCCGAGTCCCGCCCAGGGCTTATTCGTGGATTTGTAATTGCTTTCTCGTGTAAATCTGTGTAATCTTGTGGTTATAATTTTCGGAATGACTATAATCATTGGTACAACCGGTTCACACCATTAATTAATGCATACAACGATGCGAGGACTATATCTTCGCTTACGCCACTTGCCGTTATTGTCCTATCTCTTCTACTCATCTTCACCACAACGTTCACCAGCGCATCGGCTCCACCTGTAATGGCATCTACGTGATACTCCTCAAGTCGCAAATCCGCCATTTCCATCCCCCTTATTCCCTTCTTCAATGCGTTTATCGCTGCATCCACCGGACCTACACCAACAGCTGCTTCTACCACGTCCTCACCGTCTATTTCCAATCGTATTGACGCTGTTGGATACACGTTCTTCCCCGAGACCACGGATAAGTCAACAAGTTTTATCTTCTCGCCCCTCTCGATACGCAGCACGTCATCCACCACCGCCTGAAAATCCGCATCGGTAACTAATTTACCCTTGTCCCCGAGCTCTTTTACCTTTGCCAGTATCTCACTCATTTGTTCCTCGTCTGCCTGAATCCCCTGCTCTTCCAGTGCCATCTTCACCGATGCCGTACCTGTATGCTTACCAAATGCAAATCGTCTCTTCCTTCCTACTATCCCGGGGTCCATTGGCTCGTATAAGGTCGTATCTGCTAACGTGCCGTGAACGTGCATCCCGGACTCGTGCGTAAATACGTTATCGCCCACAAGCGGCTTGTTCGACGCAACGGGCACCTTTGTCAGATTACCGACCAATCGCGATGTTTCGTATAATTTCGATTTTGCGATGTTCGTTTTCATACCGTAAAGCAGTTCCAAAGCAGTTACCACCTCCTCCAACGATGCGTTACCCGCTCGTTCGCCCAGCCCGTTCACCGTTACGTGCACCACCTCCGCACCTGCCAGCACCGCTGCCACTGAATTCACCGTTGCTAAACCGAAATCATTGTGACAATGCACCGCAACAGGCGTGTTAAAATTGCAAATCAGCTCGAATAGCTCTTTCGTACGCTCGGGATACAAAATGCCCACCGTGTCACAGAAACATAAACGGTCAACAACCGCGGCTAAATCAGAAAAGAAAGATTTTAAAAATCCCGTGTCCGCCCTGGATGCGTCTTCTGCGCTTATTTCTACCTTTAACCCGTGTCCTTTTACATAGTCCACCATCTCTAATGTTCTGTTCCTCAGCGATTCCCTATCGGTCTTCAGTTTCTTCTTTATGTGCGCATCCGAGACAGGCGCGACTAAATTAACCGTGTCCACATCGCATTCAATCGCAGCGTCAATGTCGCCCTTCAACAACCGAGCAAAGGAGCTGATTTCCGCTTTTAACCCTTCATTTGCTATCCCCTTTATCCCTCTTTGCTCGCCTTCCGAAATGACCGCCGTTCCCGCCTCTATGTAGTCAACGCCGAGTATGTCAAGTTGTTTTGCAATCTGCAATTTCTGCTCGGGCGTTAACGATACACCCGGAGTCTGCTCACCGTCTCTTAACGATGTGTCCAAGATTTTTACGGTTTTTTGTTCTTGCATATTACATATTCCTTATTGCGTAAATGCCTATTTAGCTATTCCTTTGTTTATTGTATATGATTTTAAAATAACTCCCTTCTATTTAAGACACAGATTTACACGGATTTACACCGATTTTTTCTTTTGGTGGGTTGGATGAGCTATTTTTAACGGCGTTAATCTTTTCATCTGTGTTAATCTGCGTCAATGATTTATTTTAACAATAGCAATAGCAACAGTCCTTCAGCACACAGTCATTACACTTCGGTTTTCTTGCTGTGCATATCCCCCTTCCATGCTCTATTAAGTTCAGATGGAATGCATATAGCTTATCCCCGGCTATAGTTTCCTCTATCAGGCTCGCTATCTCCTCTCTACTATTTCCCCCCAATCCCAATCTTTTGCATATTCGGTAAATGTGCGTATCCACCGGGAAGCAGGGTTTATCAAAGGAGAAACACAAAACGCACGCTGCGGTCTTCTGCCCCACACCATCCATGCTTAATAGAAACTCCATTGCATCTTCTGTGCTCATCGCCGCCAGAAATCGCAAATCTACCTCGCCCTCCTTTTCCTTTATCCGCGAAAGAGCATTTTTTATCCGTCTCGCCTTTATTCTTCCCAATCCACCAATGCTGATGACCTTAGCAATGTCCTCCTCTGGTGCTTCTAAAACATCTTGCCATGTTTTATATTCCGCGATAAGCCCTTCGTAAGCTGCTTTACAGTTCTTAAAGTTCGTCGTTTGCGATAGAATAGTGAGCACGAGTGTATCAATAGGATTGGTTTTTGCAGGATGCTTCTTCCGCCCATATTCGCATTCAAGAAGTTCGCAGATACGTCTCACGCACCTCTTTAAATCCTCTGAACTCTTCATTTCACACTTCAACTAGACAAGAATATAAGAGCATAAAAAAATAAATTTATAGGTTATCTTAAGATTAAATTAATTTGAATAGAGAAAAGGGAAAAGGGATTAGCGGGTCAGGCAAATACATGCCAGTATCCTATTGGCTACTCGCTATTTGGCTATCCCTAATAAAACAGGAGGGGGCCCGTAGCTTAGTCTGGTTGGAGCGCTCGGCTGATAACCGAGAGGTCCGGAGTTCAAATCTCCGCGGG
>CAZXYJ010000159.1:0-2788 GCA_964644925.1 uncultured Halobacteria archaeon
ATTGTCAATCTCTTCATAATATCGCTGCAGTTTGTTTAAAACATATCTTTGTTGGGGCTTCAATGTTTTCATAGCTTCTCTTTTTGTCATTCGCTCTCCAACATCCCGTCTAAATCGCCTCGTAACGTTAGTAACGGATTTGTTAAATCCTTCAGGCAATTTCAATGGATTTTCGTCCTTATCGCACTTGATTTTATTTATTGCAGTTATTATATCGGTTTTTATCAGGTTGTCGTTTATGTCACTTAAAAATATCTTCTGGTAATCACCAGCCTCACAGAATATGAAATTAGCTCGTTCATTGCTACTTTTTGCAGCCCTAATGCCATCTGGCAAGTTTTTAATATAATCAAAATATTCGGGTTCTTTTTCTCTTATCTCTCGTATTAACTCCTCAGCTTCATTCATGCCGAATAAATCCTCTGATAGTGGGTCGCTGCCAACTTCAAAATCTTCGAGTTTGTAAGACATTTTCTCGTAGATTGCATACATTGCCTCTTCATTAATTTGCTCGGTTTTATCTAAAATGCGTTCGTCTTCGCCTATGGTTCTGTGAATCTCATCTATCCTATGCGGGATTCTTTCTTTCAAACGTAGATGTTTTTCGAGTTTCTTCTCAGGAAAGAAATTATTCTTTTCTTTGCTGGTGATGCGTTTAACGTCGTCATTTTTTAGATTATCGTATAGATATTTTGCTGTATCGGCGTACTGAGTGAATATCAGCACCTTTTCATCTTTCATCGGAGATTTGGCTAAAATTTCCTTTAGTGTTTTGAGTTTGTCATCCGTTTCCGGGTCTATTTTTCCTACGGAATCGTTTATTTCGCTTAGTATTCTTATATCGTTATCTATGTCATCTTTTAGCTCATCAATTTCGAAAGCTTTTAAATCATATTTTTTACTCAATCGCTCTAAATTTTCCAACAATATTTCTTCATCGTAACTTTCGGCATCGTAAAGTAACTCTGCTGCTTCTTCTCCCGCGGGAATAAATCCCGCTTCGATGGATTTATAGAATAATTCATGTATTTTTAACAGTCTCTCGATTGTTCTTTTAAATGCAAAAACACTGCTTTCAAGCCTTTTCAAAACTAAGACCTTCATCAATCCCCTTAAATTTCTACCTATTTGCTCCAGCTCATTGTATGGTTTCCTGCTCTTAAACTCCCCATGTAAATAATTCCACAACCCATATTTAGCAAAAGTTAGCGCCTTGATGTTTTCCATTATGTCATCATAAAAGCCAGAATATGTATCATCTATTGAATACGTCCATGTTTCCAACTCTCGCGTGGGAAAATAATATGGTTTACCCTGAATCCTGATAAATCTATTTCCCTGCTCATCCTCTTCTCCATACCATTTCAATATGTGCTTTCTCGTTCTTCTAATCAGAATATACCTTAACAATTCTTGAATTCGCCTGTTTCCGTTCTCAACCTCCTTGAAAAATCGTTTTAGATTTGAAGGTTCAATCGGTATTATCGTCTCCTCGTCGTGATGGAATAATTTAATTTGATGATATATATCCTTGAGGGTGTTGTTTCTCGGCGTTGCGGTTACAAGAATGGTCTTTTTTCCATATAGATAAGGCTGCAATTTCTTATATCGGTCCGTGTTGGGGTATCGGAAATTGTGGCTTTCATCAATTAATACAGTGTTTAGATTTCTGTATTCAGGGTCATTTATCAAATCAACGGTTCCCTGGCTTATCATTCCCATGGACAGTATTTCTGCTTGTATTCCATACTCGCGGCAAAAGTCCTTCCATGTATCTACAAGCGATTTGGGACAGATTATCAGCGGTCTATCACCGTGAAGCATTTGTAAATGTTTCAAAAGAGCAGTTCCTATGTATGTCTTGCCTGTTCCCACAACATCAGCGACAAAAACTCCTCCATAATCTTTCAGTATTTGCAGTGCTTGTTTAACCGCCACGATTTGAAAAGTGGTTAAAGGGGGCATTGTTGCTTCCCAGAGCAATTCTTCTGCTGCTTCGACTTCTAATCTATCTTTCAAGAGATGATACAGTGTTTTAATATACACATCGTAAGGTCGGACTTCATTTAATGCCCATGATTTATCCAATTCTTCCATGAGTTCGTTTCTAAAAGGTTCTGACTGTTCCCATAATCTATTAAACCATTCAGCTATTTTTTCATGGTTGCCAATACCCGGGATTAGAGCATTTAGTTCTGTATTATCAGTTAAACCACCTAAACTCAGATTACTTGAACCTATTATGGCATTGCCTTTATCATGATGACCTTCGGGATAATCGAAGATATACGCTTTGGAATGTAATCTACCGAGCGTATAAATTCTGATTGCAAGCCGGTTTTTTGAAATGAGTTCTTTCAATTGACGAATCATCTGTTCATTGCCGTCGGTTTGGTCAATTAAACTCAAATTGGTTCTTATTCCATTCTTTGTCTCGGATACTGCCTGTTTTCGTTTCGATGGATTCATGAACATTTGTTCGCTGTGTTTCTGTTTAGCGGAGAGTAAATTCATGTGTGCTTCTGCCAATTGCTCTATGGTTCTCTTGCTGGAGACATTACCAATAAGAATCCTGAGTTCGTTCAGATTTTGTATCTCTTCCATGAGCGGTTGTAATCCAGTGGTAAAGAAATATCCGACTGCGAACTTCGCACTAACGGAATTCCTGAGCAAGTTTTTCACGTGCTCTAACAGGACTTCTTCACGGTTGTCTATTATGTCGTGGGTTGGCATTTTATCCTCCTGGCAGATAATTGACGATTCTTTACATTGTATTTTTTTTGTTCTT
>CAZXYJ010000160.1:0-2785 GCA_964644925.1 uncultured Halobacteria archaeon
AGGAAACAAAACAGGCGTTTTGCAATACCTGCGGACGGTTCCTACCTGATAGATATGTGGAAGGCAAATGCCCTCACTGCGGTGCTATGGCAAGAGGAGATGAATGTGACCAGGGCTGTGGGAAGCATCTTGAGCCGGGAGAGATAATAGAGCCGAAATGCAAGATTTGTGGAAACGAAGCGGATTTCAAGCAGCAGGAACATTTCTTCTTCAAACTTTCCTCGTTCGCGGATTTCCTCATTTCCTATTTAGATAAATTGGATGGTACCCGGAATGCGAGAAACTACGCGCTGGAATGGACAAAGAAGGAGCTACGCGATTGGTGTATAACGAGAGCTCTGGAATGGGGCGTAAAATTCCCGGGCAGGGATGACCTCGTTGTTTATGTCTGGGTTGATGCACCCATAGGGTATATATCCTCTACTGAGGAGCTGTTGAATTATGCAACGGATGAGAAGGACTGGAAAACGTACTGGAAGGGAAACAAAGCGACCATTGTGCATTTTATCGGTACGGACATTATATATCATCACTGCATATTCTGGCCTGCAATGCTCAAAGGAGCGGGTTATTCGCTGCCTGATGCCGTTGTCGCCTCCGGAATGGTAAAGATAAACGGGGGGACGTTTTCAAAGAGCCGCGGGAACGTGGTATGGGTAAAAGAGTTTTTAGAACGATTCCATCCTGATACGTTACGGTATTATTTAGTGGCACAATCAAGCCACACGAAGGAATTGAATTTCTCCTGGGACTCCTTTTCCACGCGTGTGAATAACGAGTTAGTAGCGATTCTGGGAAACCTTGTTCATCGGGTTATATCCTTTGCATATAAAAATTTCGGTGAGGTTCCCGAAGGTGGCATAGAAGAAGAGGTTTTTGCTGCGATAGCGCGTACGAAGGAGGAAGAGACGAGAGCGGTAGATGAATACGAATTCAAGAAGCTCGTTGATTCCGCGATGAAACTTGCGGATTTTGGTAACAGTTTTTTTCAACGCGAAGAGCCCTGGCATTTGATAAAAAAGGGTGATGCGGGTAGAGAACGATGTGGTGAGATAGTAAAGAACGTGCTGCAACTAATAAAAGCCGTTTGTATTGGATTGGAAGCGGTGATGCCTGCGAAGATGGAAGAGGTGTGGTCGCAGTTAGGTATGGAAAGCGACGTGCATTCGGTAAAGCTTGATGAGATGATGACGCCGATAAAGAGCGGGCAAGCGCTGAAAAAGCCGAAGAGGTTGTTTGACAGGGTGGAGATATAGGAGAAAAGCGAAAAGATAGTATATGGAAGAAATAAAACCAGGGGATATTATGGCAGAAGAAAATTGGGAAGAAGGGTGGAAGGAAGAAGATTGGGAAATCGTTAAAATAACAGAATGTCCGAAATGGGGGTCTAAATTGGAAATAAAGTTTAGAGAAGGGGAATACGAAATAAGCGATGAGATTCGGGAAGGGGTAATCATTGATTTTGATAAAAATAATGAAATACTTGGCATAGAGATACCGGACGCGAAAACGAGGTTAAGTCCTTCTTCTGTTGCAGAGATGAGTTTTAAGTTTTCAAAAAACCCTTTCTTAAAAAGAAAGCGTTTACGGAAAGAAACAAAGGAGGGGATAAAGGTATGAAAAAGAAATTGGTATCAATCATATTGGTGGCGATGTTAGTAAGTGCGGGATTGTTCATTTTTGTTGGAAATGCAGTAGCGGAAATAGGAACTCATGCAAAAGCAGTGCCGTGTGTTGAAGCTAACATTCAGTCTATGAGTAACACACCTATTATTTCTTTATCTTCAAATCCATTGACATTTTATTCAAAAGATATGAAATTGGAGGAAGTAAAGCGGAAGCTAATAGATGCTAAGAACAAAGGAATAATTGGCAGCGAAAGGCATTTCTTTGATAGAAGAGCTTTGGAAAGAAGCATAGCACCACGAGATGTAGGGGAAGTAGTAGATTCTTGTGAGATATTAGAAGAGCAAATGCAAAAGGTGTATCCAAAATTGCGTTATAAAATCAAAGGGCTGACAGGTAGCGGAAGAGAACTTATATTAATCGTTGCAGTAACGAAAGAGGGCTATTTGTATGTAAAAACAGGCTGGGAGGGTTAAATGGGAAAAGAAAAAATCGCAAAAATATCTTGCCCTGAATGCGGAGAGGGAAGTGCGACACGGCAAAAAACGCTGTTCCGGCATAAAATTGGCAAGGAAATTTTTGTCATCCCCGAGGTGGAGCATTTGGTATGCGATAAATGCGGTTATGAGTTCATGCCGGAGGACGTTTGGGAACATATTCTTGATATGTTCAGGAAGGTGAAGGGAGAAGAAGAGGTGCATTTAAGCGGTAAGATCACAACTGGAAAAGGTAAATTGAGTGTAGACGTTGCAAACATCGAGAAACATATAAAATTGCGGGATGGAGATGAAATCGAATTGTATATAGGTGATGATGAGATTGTTATCGTGTCAAAGGGGATGTGAAAAGATAAAAATGGAAGAATTTGTTGTATTTAAATTTGAAAACATGGAAAAGGATTTAGAAAAAAAAAGCATCCTCATAAAGTTGTCGCAATTCATAAGGGAAAAGTCATTTCCGTTGGGGATACATACGACGAGGTGATGAAAAACCTTTCTTTCAAAAAGAAAGCTTTACCAAAGAAATATTATACTTTGTATATAAAAAATGAAAATATCCATGGATATTGAACTAACCGACATACCGGGTCAGTTAGTGCTCGCGTTGAAGCCCGTATCCGACCTTGGCGGTAACATTCTCAGCGTGCTGCATCAACGGG
>CAZXYJ010000161.1:0-2766 GCA_964644925.1 uncultured Halobacteria archaeon
AGAATGGCGAGATGTACGAAGAGGAGGAGAAGGGAGAGCGATTGGCAGTAACACTTTAAAAAACACTTTTTCTTTTTTGTGAAAAAAGAAAACCTGTGCTAAAAGAAAAAAAATGGTTTCTTTGGTGAAGCTTTCATTCTTAAAGGAAGGTTCATCCCAAGTAAATCACAAGAAAAAGAAAAAAAAAGGCATGATGTCAGACAGAGTAGCAGATAGGGTGAAAGGACTAAAGGGTTCCGGGATAAGGGAGTTCTTTGATATCGCGCAGCAGACGGAAGGAGCGATTTCATTGGGTGTCGGCGAGCCGGATTTCGTAACACCATGGAGTATACGGGAAGCGTGCATATTCTCGTTAGAAAAAGGTTACACGTCCTATACGAGCAATTGGGGTCTGCTGGAGTTAAGGGAGATGATTTCAGACAAGATTTATACGGATGATTCCGTGTATTACGACCCGGAAGGAGAGATACTCATAACAACCGGCGTAAGTGAAGCGTTTGACCTCGCCGTTCGTGCTATCGCTAATCCCGGCGACGAGGTGATAATTCACGAGCCTTCTTATGTGAGTTACAAACCCTGCACGCTATTTACCGGCGGGAGTCCCGTCTGTGTGGATACCGGGGTTGAGGACGAATTCAAACTGAGGGCGGAAAAACTGGAACAAAAAATAACTGATAAGACAAAAGCGATTATTTTGAGCTATCCTAACAACCCCACGGGCGCGGCACTGAGCAGAAAGGACCTGGAAGAGATAGCAGATGTGGTGACCGAGCATGATTTGCTTGTTATTTCGGATGAGGTCTATGGCAAGCTGACTTATGATGGCAAACATACCTGCTTCTCATCGCTCAACGGAATGAAGGATAGGACGATACTGCTGAATGGTTTCTCGAAGGCGTACGCAATGACCGGGTGGCGATTAGGGTATGCTGCGGGGAATAAAGACATAATAGAAGCGATGATGAAGATACATCAGTATATAATGCTCTGCGCGCCGATTACGGCACAGATGGCGGCGATGGAAGCTTTGAGAACCAATGACGAAATGGAGCGGATGGTGAGCGAATACAACCGGAGAAGAAGGTTGATGGTAGAAGGACTGCGAGAAATAGGGCTGAGCTGCTTTGAGCCAAAAGGTGCGTTTTATACGTTCCCGTCTATTGAGAATACAGGTCTCACGTCGGAAGAGTTTGCGAAGCGACTGCTTTTAGAGGAGAAGGTGGTGGTAATACCGGGCAGCGTATTTGGTGCTTCGGGGGAGGGGTTTGTAAGGTGTTCTTATGCGGTGTCGCAGTATGAAATAAAGGAAGCTTTGAAGAGGATGGGAAGGTTTTTGGAACGGCATCGTGTGGTGTAAATGGACGTAACTGCTCAATATTCGGTGGATTTAAATTCTAAACTCGTAATTGAGCCCTAACCATGCCACACCCGAATGAAATTCGGGGGCATCCCTGTTGAACTTTTTGGTGCGATCTCTCTACTTGCATCATAAAAGATCCAAAAATTCTTCCACCGTTAAACCTGCCTCCTTTATTATAGCTCTTAAAGTTCCTCTTGCTATCTCTGGATGGTCAGGAACTGTTAACGGCTTTCGATATGGATGTCTCAAATGCACATGACTTCCTTTCTGGTCTCGAACATAATATTCAATCTTAGATAGTGCCTTGATAACATCCTTCCCAGAAGCCACAGGTAGTTTCATTATATATGCACAGCCACAAAAGCCTCCTTTACGCCTTCTCTGTATTCAATCGGAACGCCATCTTCGGCTAATGCACAGAGATGCAATTCGATTGCTTCAGCTATGTTTTTCTTTGCCTCTTCTTCCGTTTTACCCTGTGAGATACAGCCGGGTAGGGCGGGCACCGTGGCTACATACCAGCCATCTTCATCCTCTTCTATTTTTATTTTGAATTTCATTTCCAAAATCACCTCTATTTAATGGATATGTTTTCAATATTTAAAAGGTTTTCCATAAACATCGTCATTTTAAAATTTCACCTCTTCTAATCTTTTTGCCACTTTAAATCTCATCTTCTCACTCTAAACTTCTTTTCATCTAATACAATTTATTTCGATATGGGTCATTTTGTTTCTTCCTTCATCTTTCTCTGTCACCTCATAAACGCATTTATTTTGCGAAAAAGCACGACTACTTTTGAAGTATACTACCAGGTGTGTAGGGTCGTGTTTACTATCTTAAAAAAATAATACAGCATTGTATATAATACTCCTAACAATCCTAACAATCCTAATAGTTTCCATGTAACTCTTCCAGCAATCGTCCACTTACTAAGAACGTAAAACGGGTCCATTATTCCCCTTGGAGAATATTTCTTATCTGGACCCCTTAGCCATATCCATAAATAAGATAAAGTAGAACGTATGACTTTCAAACTACAAAACCAAACTGATCCACTATTTCTTCTTGCATACTCATGAAAAGGAATTCCACATCTCTCACATACATTTTCCATACCCGCTTTATCTTCTGTCCATTTATGAATATCGAACGCACATTTCAAAGATTTCATTCTATCATCTCCCTATACCTATTTAAAGGTTTTATGTTTTGTTTCTTCTTAGTTAGAAAGCCCACCCGCTACGACAAAGCGAGAAACTATGGATGAGGAGAAAAGAGATTGCAAATTTGTGTGAAAATCTGTGTAATCTGTGGTTACAAAAGGGCTAAAAATTGTCTCCTCTTGTTTCGCTTGCACTCCGAACAAAATTTTCAGCAAACCCGGTATAAGAAGCAGCATGCAG
>CAZXYJ010000162.1:0-2750 GCA_964644925.1 uncultured Halobacteria archaeon
CTTGGAGTAGAGATAATTGCAACTGAAGGCACCGCAAGACCGATTTTGGAAAGCGGAATACCCGTGACAAAAGTATCCGCGTTTACAGGAGTTCAAGAGCTGCTCGGCGGTAAAATAAAGACCCTGCATCCACGCATTCATGCAGGAATTGCAACTGCGGAGATAGGAATCGTTGCTGTAAACCTCATACCTCTGGATTTAGAGTTGGGTTTGGGTTTGGCAACCAAAAACGCGCTTAATGGCATGGACATCGGTGGTGTTGCATTGCTTCGCTCAGGGATAAAGAATTTTGAAAACGTTGCGGTTATCGTGAATCCTGCGAGATACGATGCGATAATCAAGGAACTCGAAAAAGGCGAGCTTTCGCATGATACGAAATTACGTTTAGCTCGCGAGGCATCGGGATATATATTAGATTACGAAACAAAAATTGGAGAGATATTAAAGGGGATGGAATAGGGATTATTTTTATCTTTTCATCAGAGATATTTTGTTGATGCAAAGGAACAGTTTTGTTGAAGGCGACCGCATAAGGATAAAGAAGAAGAGCGATAGCGGTGTTGTCGTTTATGAAGGCGTGGCTATGCCGACAGCCTCAAGAAACGTGGTTATAAAACTCGATAGCGGTTACAATATTGGTATACGACAGGAAAATACGGAAATAGAAGTTATAGAGAAGGGAGGAAGGCTAAAAACAGAAAAAGAACTAAAAGAAGGAGCAGGGGAAGAGGAAGAGACGCGAAAAAGGGAAGTAAAAGATGGTTTACCCTCCCTGTCTATCCTCTCCACCGGCGGCACAATTGCCTCTAAAGTGGATTATCGAACCGGTGCGGTTTCTCCTCAGTTCTCTACCGAAGACATACTTGAGGCAATCCCGGAATTAGGGCAAATAGCGAACATCAAAGGAAAAGTGATTTACAGCATACTCAGCGAGAATATGCGTGCTGAATACTGGCGTAAACTCGCCGCGGAGGTCTATACCGAGATAAAAAACGGTGCAGAAGGTATAATCGTTACGCACGGCACGGATACAATGGGTTATACTGCCGCAGCGCTATCTTTTATGGTGCAAACGCCCGTGCCGGTTGTTCTTGTCGGGTCGCAACGTAGTTCAGACCGCCCATCCAGCGATGCCGCAATGAACACGATATGTGCCGCGAAAGTTGCATGCAGCGACCTTGCGGAAGTAGTGGTAGTAATGCACGGCAGCACCTCCGACAATTTCTGTCTCATTCACCGGGGCACGAAGGTGAGGAAGATGCATACTTCGGCACGCGACGCTTTTCAATCAATAAACGATACGCCAATAGGAAAGGTGATTTATGATGCAACCGACATAAATAAAATACGGTTTGAGTTCTTCTCTGCCTATACGAAGCGAGGTGAGAACGAATTAGAGCTGCGCGGCAAGCTCGAGGACAAATGCGGTCTTATAAAGTTCTATCCCGGTGCTGACCCCGCGATACTCGATTTCTTCATAGCGCAGCAGGGATACAAGGGCATTGTTTTGGAGGGAACCGGATTAGGGCATGTATCTGCGGAATGGATTCCCGGCGTGGCAAGAGCAATAAAACAGGGCATACCCGTCGTGATGACTTCTCAATGTTTATACGGGACAATCTGCGATAGAGTTTACGATACAGGCCGCGATTTACTTCGTGCGGGAATAATAGAGGGCGAGGATATGTTACCAGAAACCGCGCTGGTAAAGTTAATGTGGGTGCTTGGTCAAACCAGCGATATGGAAGAAGTAAGGCGGTTGATGCGCGACGAGAAAATATAGGCATTCCGAAAAATAACCCCCCAGATTACACAGATTTACACTGATTTACGCAGATTTATTTTAGTTTTATCGTGTTGATTCTTATCATCTGTGTTAATTAAGCCCTTTCAGGGCTTGCGGTGATGTGGGCAGAGCCCACAAGCGTTAATCTGTGTCTATAATTTATTTCCTATTTTTTTCTGTATGCGCATTTTGCAGCGAAAGTACCAGCTCCAACGCCATTGTCTATATTCACCACCGCTAATCCTGGTGAGCAGCTCTGGAGCATAGAAAGAAGCGCTGCTACACCTTTTCCGCCCAGCCCATAGCCCACTGAGGTAGGAACCCCAATCACGGGAACGTTCACCAAACTTGCTACTACAGAGGGCAATGCCCCTTCCATACCGGCAACCACGATTATCGCCGCTACATTTGCGTTTACAATTCCCTCCAGAGGTTCTACCAGCCGGTGTATGCCTGCAATGCCCACATCATACGCTTTTATCACTTCGCAACCGCAGACCTCGGCAACCACTCTCGCTTCCTCGGCAACCGGTAAATCGGCAGTTCCCGCAGCGATTAGCCCTATTTTGCCTGCCTTTTCAAACTCATAACCACTCTTCTGCACCCGTATCGTTTTCGCAACTTCGTTATAATCAATTTCAAACGCTTCGCCTTGTTCTTCCAGCCGCTTTTTTATCGCTTCTACATCCGTTCCTCTTGCCCTGCTTATCAATGCAAAACCTTTGGCAGTTGCAAGTGCAATTGCTATATCCGCCACTTCAGCGCTGTTCTTACCTTCTGCAAAGATTATCTCGGGTATGCCCGTCCTGTACTGCCGGTTTACGTCTATTCTTGCAAAATCTTTTAATCTCCTTACACTTTCCCGTTTTAGTTCCTTGCACGCCTCTTCTATGCCTATTTCACCACTTGCAAATCGCTTCAGTATCGTTTCCATAACATTTTTCCTTTATGACATTTAAGAATA
>CAZXYJ010000163.1:0-2737 GCA_964644925.1 uncultured Halobacteria archaeon
TACGCGGATTTACGCAGAAAACTATTTCCTCAGATTATCAAATGCCTTACGTTTATTATAAACTCGATAAAAGATTCTAACAATCTCCTCCGTCTATTAAACCTTAATTTAAAATCCTGATTATCTGCGTTCATCTGCGTCCGATTATCAAAAATTATTGGTTCTTGTTCGATTAATCTCATATCTCCAACTCCGTCGGGTCCGTTATCTTCCCTTCGACTGCCGAAGCTGCAACCACTGCGGGATTTGCCAAATAAACCTCTGAATCCTTATGCCCCATTCTCCCGATAAAGTTCCGGTTCGTCGTGCTTATGCATCGTTCCCCGGATGCAAGAACGCCCATGTGTCCACCCAGGCAAGCGCCACAGGTAGGACCACAAACAAAAGCCCCCGCTTTGAGAAAAATTTGGATTAATCCTTCTTCTATCGCCCGTTCAAACACCCTTTTACTCGCGGGAATCACAATCATTCTCACTTCTTGATTTACCTTTTTACCTCGCAACATCTCCGCAGCAATCCTTAAATCCTCGATTCTACCGTTTGTGCAGGACCCTAAATAAGCCTGGTCAATAGGGACGTCCAGTTCGCTCGCAGGCACGGTATTGTCAGGCGAAAAAGGTTTTGCAACCGTTGGAACTATTTCGGAGGCATCGTATTCAAATACTTCTTCGTATTCGGCATCCGAAGCATAAACGGGTTTATAGTCCCCTCTTAGCCTGCCACTATCACTCAAGAACTCAAAGACCTTCTCGTCGGGGGGGATAATCCCTGCCTTGGCCCCTGCTTCCACTGCCATGTTTGAGATTGTTATCCTGTCCGAAAGGCACAAATTGTTTATCGCCGTGCCATAGAACTCCTGTGCTTTGTATAGCGAACCCGAAACGCCTATGTCGCCAATAATATGCAGAATTATGTCCTTTCCCATTACGTATCTCTTCAATTCGCCGTCTATCACGAACTTCTGTGTCGCGGGAACTTTAAACCACAATCTCCCGGCGGCCATTGCTGCTGCGGCTTCTGTCGAGCCAACCCCGGTGGAAAAAGCACCTAAGGCACCATAAGAGCAGGTATGCGAATCCGCACCTATTATCAGCCTGCCCGGTGCGGCAAACCCTTCCTCTATCATCACCTGATGGCATATTCCACTACCATCTTTCCCTATCTCATAATAATTCGCAATCCCGTATCTTCGGGCATAGTTCCGCAATGCTTTCGCCTGTTCCGCGGAATCCACGTCCTTGTTTGGAACATAATGGTCCTGTATCACCACCACCTTCTCCTTTTTCATCTCTTCCTCAAGTTCAACGCCAAGTTCGTCAAGCACTTCAAACGCGGGCACACCCGTTATGTCATTTACCATTATGTAGTCCACGATACATTCTACAATTTCACCTGCCTCTACCTTTCCTTCTTTTCCTTTTCCCGCCTTTTCACCCAGTATTTTCTCTGCTATCGTCGACATTTTTAAATTCATTCACGACCTCCATCGGTATCTCGATCTCTCCCGTATCCATCGGATTCATCGCAACCCAAGAGTTTAAAGAGGTAGAAATCGTTAATATTCTCTGCTCATCGAGAGTTTTTTCGGTTATCGCCTCGATAACCTGCTCTGAATTAGTAATCCGTATTTCGTACATGTTTTCAATCACGCCGAGAAGTGCTCTTGCTCGGTCTTTCGCCTGTGCCTGATTCATAGTTAGCTTATAAAACCCCTCGTTTCTTCTGCCTCGTTTTGCACCTACTCATATTCGTAGAACCCTTTTCCTGCTTTTCTGCCAGTCCAGCCCGCCCTCACCATTTGCATCATAAGAAGCGCTGGTTTGAATCGCTCTTTCCCGGTTTCATTGTACATCGTGTTGAGAACCGCAGCTACAATGTCTATTCCAATCAAATCTAAAAGCTGGAACGGACCAATAGGCCAGTTAAAACACAATTTCGCTATTTTATCTATGTCCGCAACAGATGCGATGTCCTCCTCATGCATCCTCACCGCTTCGTTCATCACAAGACATATCATTCGACTCACCACGAACCCAGGGGAATCCTTGATTTCAATCGGCTCCTTTCCCAGCGACTTTACGAACTCTTTCGTTATGCTTACCGTGTCTTCGGAGGTTAATAACGATTTTATTATCTCCATTCCCTTCACGACCGGTGGCGGGTTCATAAAATGAGTGCCAATTACTTTATCCGGTCTTTTTGTTACGGTGGCTAAAGCAGTAATAGGAAACGTTGAGGTATTACTGCCCAGAATAGCATGCTCAGGACATATCTTGTCCAATTCTCTAAATATCTCCTGCTTCAGCTCTAAATCCTCATATACCGCTTCAATCACAAAATCCGCTCCTTCTGCCCCCTCTTCTAAACTCGTTGTCGCATTTGCCGTTATCGCATCTATAATCCTGTCCACTTCCTCCTGTTCCATCTGCCCTTTCTTTGCGAGTCTCGTAAGGTCGTTTTTTATTTTCCCCAGTCCTCTTTCCAGCGATTCTTCTTTCCTGCCGACAACCGATGTAGCGTAACCCGCCTGAGCGCATATCTGCACTATTCCAGTTCCCATTACCCCTATTCCCACAACACAAACTTTCTTTACTTTCATGGCTTTTCTTTTGTCCTTGTATATAATTATAGCATAACTTCCTTCCATTTAAGACACAGGTTTACACGGATTTACACGGATTTTTTTGTTGGGTTAGGTAGGCTATTTTTAACGGCATTGCTCTTTTCATCTTGTCTG